>CAXBKM010000454.1:0-1517 GCA_963976265.1 uncultured Maricaulaceae bacterium | reverse complement strand
ACAACGACCGGCGCTGAAGACCTCGCGCGTACGCTGTCATCATTGGGCCGTGTCGACGCGATGACTCCCCTGCCCGGCCGCAATGCGCTGGCGCTGGGTCCTCCCGCGATTGAGCCCGATGGCTTTGCCGTCACGGTTTACCGCAGCGAAGCCAGCCTTGGCCGTGATGTCTCACTTGTGGCCACCGGGTCGGACGGCCGCGCTCTGGCGCGTGCCAGCGTCACTCTGGATGCGGGCGTACGATCGGCACGCACAGACATCGCCCTGCCGCTCGATTTGCGAAACCGGGTGACGAATGTACGCATCGAGGACCAGTCCTCGGCCGGTGCCATCCAGCTGACCGGCGATGCCTGGCGGCGCGCCCGCGTGGGCGTGATTGATGCGCCCAGCGAAGACGGGCAACCACTCCTCTCTGATCTTCACTATGTCACACGCGCGCTTGAGCCGTTTTCCGAATTGCGTCGAGATAATCTTGATGAGCTTCTGATTTCTGAACCCTCGGTTCTGGTCATGGTCGATGCCGCGCGCACGGACGATCCGCGCATTACTGAATTTGTTGAAAATGGCGGCCTGCTTATTCGATTTGCCGGACCGCGTCTGGCCGCGCGCGGCGATGATCTCCTGCCTGTTGATTTGCGTGAAGGCGGGCGCCTGTTTGGCGGCGCCATGGCGTGGGAAAATCCGCAGCGCATGGCACCCTTCGCACCCGATTCGCCTTTTGCCGGCCTGACGGCCAATCCGGACGCCGTGATTTCGCGTCAGGTCCTGGCCCAGCCCGGTTCAGCCACGGATGACCGCGTTTGGGCGCGCCTCGATGATGGCACCCCCTTGGTAACAGCGGCCCGTCGGGGCCGTGGCTGGATCGTGCTCTATCACGTCACAGCCGGGCCAGAATGGTCAGAACTTCCGCTCACCGGCCTCTATCCGCGCATGCTGCGCCGCACACTGGGTCTGGCCGGCGGCGCGGGCGCACCGCGCGCTCAAAGCGGTCGCTACGCCATTGAAAGCGCACTGGATGGACAGGGCCGTCTGGTATCGCCACCACCCAGCGCGCAAGCTGTACCGGCGGAGATCTGGGACACAACGCGCGCCTCACCGCAAACACCGCCAGGCCTTTATCAGCTCGGATCGGCAGGCGCAGCGCTCAATGTCATGCAAGCTGGCGACACGCTTGACCCGCTGCCCGATACGCTGGCGGGTGTTCGTTTCGCTGCGCTCGAAACGGCGCGTGAAACCCATCTGATTGGATCCTTGCTCGCGCTGGCTCTTGTATTGCTGATTGTGGACGCGGTCATCGCGCTGGCCCTCGCAGGGCGCATTCCGAACCTTTCGGTCTTTAAGGGCCCAGCCGCGGCCATGCTGGCACTGGCCTTTGCCCTGCCCTTTGCGCCGCGCGCCGACGCTCAGGAATTTCGCGATTCCTTTGCGCTCGAAGCCGCCCTGGAGATGCGTTTCGCCTATGTACGAACCGGCAATGCCACGCTGGATGCACGCAGCGATGCGGGCCTGCGCGGTCT
>CAXBKM010000453.1:0-1536 GCA_963976265.1 uncultured Maricaulaceae bacterium | reverse complement strand
GGAGCTTTGATCTGGAGGAGGGCGTGCTCGATGCGTCGCGCCTGACGCGGATCATAACCGATCCGACCCTGCCCTTGTCCTTCATGCAGGAAGAAGAGACCGAATTTCGCGACACGATTGTTACCCTGCTGATCGATAATTCAGGCTCGATGCGCGGCCGGCCCATCATGGTCGCGGCGGCCTGCGCGGACATTCTGGCGCGCACGCTGGAACGCTGCGGCGTGAAAACGGAAATCCTGGGCTTTACGACACGCGCCTGGAAGGGCGGCAAATCGAAAGAGGCCTGGCTGGAAGCCGGCAAGCCGCCGCATCCGGGCCGCCTGAATGACCTGCGCCATATCGTCTACAAATCGGCCGACGAACCATGGCGTCGCGCGCGCGAACATCTCGGCCTGATGATGCGCGAAGGACTGCTCAAGGAGAATATCGACGGCGAGGCCCTGCAATGGGCATGGAAGCGTATTGCCGGTCGGCCAGAACAGCGCCGCATATTGATGGTGATTTCCGACGGAGCACCGGTTGATGACGGCACGCAATCGGCCAATTCGGGCTCCTATCTGGAACGCCATCTGCGCGAAGTCATCGCCACGATTGAACGCCAGTCCGAAGTTGAACTGCTTGCGATCGGCATCGGCCATGATGTGACGCGCTATTATCGGCGCGCCGTCACCATCACCGATGTCGAACAGCTCGGCGGGGCGATGACCGATCAGCTGGCTGGCCTGTTTGATCCTGACGCCGCGCCGCGCGGTATCCCCGGTGCCACAAACTCGTCAACAAGCCCGGCTAGGAGAGGGCTGTCGAAACTCGATTTTGCCACCCTCGGAGCCCGGATTTGAAACGCCTCTGCCTAACCGCCCTGTTGGCGCTTGCCGCCTGCGCCGCTGACCCGACACCCGGTGCGATTGAGGTCAACGCCACGCCGATTGTGTTTTATCCCGACGCGCCGGAGCAAAACACGATCGGACGGCTGACCTATCGCGGTGGTCTGGTTCTGACGTCGGACGATGAGCGCTTTGGCGGATTGTCAGCGCTGGAAGTGCGCAGTGACGGGCATGTCATTGCGATCTCCGATTCGGCCTATTGGGTAACCGGCGATCTCATATTTGCGGCCGATGGCACGCTGACAGGGTTCAGCCAGACATCGCTCGCGCCCATGCTGGGCCCGCTCGGCAATCCACTGACCGGCAATGCCGCCGACGCTGAAGGCCTCACCGATCTGGGCAGCGGGCGCTATGCCGTCAGTTTTGAACGTGAACACCGCATCGCCGCCTACGATATTGGTCCGGGCGGTGAATATATCGCGACGGCGCGACCTGAAAGCCTGCCATCGCCGCAAGGCATAGAGCGCTTGCGCAATAATGGCGGCGTGGAAGCCCTGACCCGAACCGATGATGGCATGCTGGCGCTTGTCGAATATCCCATCATTGACGGGCGGCCGCATACGATCTGGCATCTGCCCGTCGGGCGCACCGCTGAGGCGCATGACTATAATGCGGCCAGTGGCTTTGGCCTGACGGGGGCTGATGCGCTCGA
>CAXBKM010000452.1:0-1546 GCA_963976265.1 uncultured Maricaulaceae bacterium | reverse complement strand
GTGCCTGGCGTATTGACGCAGGAAATGCCGAACTTGGCCGCGAGTCCCGAGCGCGGGCGAATTTGCGCCTCATATCCCTCCGGCAAGGCGATGGCGAGGCCGGTCGGGATCAACCGCCATTCACCGGGCGGTATGGTCACCGGTTCATCGTCGGGGATTGCGGCTGGCAGATCCATTCCGGCCGAAGCGCGGGTCTGGTATTGCGGCAGGTCGAGCCCGGCGAAATGGTCCAGCGGCTTGACGCGAACACGAACGGTCATGGGCATCTCCTTCATCCATGGCCACAAAACGAATCCGGCCCCGCACCTGCTTAGATCACAGGTTGGGGCCGGGTCCAGAATGCGTTCTTTGGATAGAAGAGCTACATTCCGGAATTAACGGCTGCATAATAGGATTCGAGGCGCTGCGCTGCGCGATTGCGATCTTCGGCGCTCAAGGCTCCGTCAATAATACGGATGCGGAATTGCGAATCGGAAATTTCCAGCAGGGTTGTCACATCACGCCCGGATTCGCGCCGCTCGGTGATGTAGAGCGGATAGCCGGCTGTCACGACCTCCCAATCATTGGGACCGGGAATAGCAGAGCTTCGAAAGCACAATAATCCGTCCACGGCCATGTCATCAGGCATGTTCAGGCTGAAAGCGCCCGGCGCGGCGGTCTGGTTCAATATGCTGACGCCGATCAAGGGCACCGGGTTCGCGCCATCATTGGTTACGATATGGCAACTGGATTCCGTCAGTGTTTCTTGCGCCAAAGCGGCCGGTGAGAGTGCCAGCCCTGCAATGGCTGCGGCCAGAATGAGATGTTTCATGATGCGCCCCTATTCGCGTGAAAATTGGCCACAGGATATCAAATAATTGGGCCATGAAAACTCACGCTTTCGAGAGTTTGGCCTCCAGGGCGTCGGCCAGGCGCGCCGCGATTTTCGATTTCGCGCAACGTGGCCAATGGGTTTCTTCTGTATCCGTGATCAGGATGATCTCGTTGTCAGCCCCGCCCATCGCATCGCCCGAGACATCATTGGCCAGTAGCCAGTCACATCCCTTGCGCGCTCGTTTGGCGCGCGCGCGGCTCAGGACGTCATGGGTTTCAGCCGCGAAGCCCACGACGAGCGCCGGGCGATTCTCTATGCGGTTTGATATGGCGTGCAGAATGTCCGGGTTTTGAACCAGTTTCAAAATACCGTGCGCATCGGCCTTGTCGGCTTTGAGGCTGGATGTTGTTTCCGGACGCCAATCGGCGACCGCGGCAACGGCGATAAACACATCTGCAGGCAGTGCGTTTTCGACCGCGTCAAACATGTCGCGCGCGCTTTCCACACCAATTCGCGTTACGCATTCGGGTGCATCCAGACATGTCGGACCAGAGATCAACACAACATCGCCGCCGCGCTGTGCAAGCACTTCGGCAATGGCGTAACCCTGTTTTCCGCTGGAGCGGTTGGACAGAAAACGGACCGGGTCTATGGCCTCCAGGGTCGGCCCGGCGGTGATGACGATTCGGCGGGGCTTCAAGACGCTCATGCGAGCTTCTGGCTCAAAATGCC
>CAXBKM010000451.1:0-1551 GCA_963976265.1 uncultured Maricaulaceae bacterium | reverse complement strand
GCCCATCTGGTGTCCAGCCGCGTCGCTGACGCGCTCGACCGGGTCATGCGGATTGATTATGCGAGCGGTTTTGTTGAGGTCGATTTCGTCAAGAAAACCTTCATCAACCAGACCGGCTTCAATCTCGATCCTGATTTCGCCAATGATTCCGAAGCCAAAGATGCGCTGGGCGCAAACGTCAATGCCTTTATTCGCTCGGTGCTCGATGGTGAACCGGTGATCGTTCCGGCGGAAGCGGGCCTGGCCGCACTGGCCGCGGCACGCGACATTGACCGTCTGGCAGTTGCCTGAATCCCTGCGCAGGTTTAAAGCCGCGAAGCATGACAGATACGCTTCGCATTGCGACCGCCCAGCTCAATCCGATTGTCGGTGATATCGCCGGGAATCTGCAGCGTGCGCGCGATGCGCGCGCGCAGGCCGGTGAGGGCGGTGCCGATCTTGTCGTATTTTCTGAACTTTTTCTGCTGGGCTATCCGCCTGAAGATCTGGTGTTGCGCCCTGCGGTCCAGCTTGCCTGCCGGGACGCTCTTGAAACGCTGGCGCGCGAGGCTGGTCCCGCGGTTCTGATCGGTGCGCCCTGGCACGAGGATGGCAAGCTCTATAATGCCGTGGCCCTGCTCGATGAGGGCAAAATTCAGGCTGTACGCTACAAGCGCGATTTGCCGAACTATGCCGTGTTTGATGAAAAGCGTGTGTTCGAAGCCGGGCCATTGCCCGAACCGATTGACTGGCGCGGCATCAAAATCGGTCTGCCGATTTGCGAAGACATCTGGCTGGACATTGTTCCGCGCACGCTCAAAGGCCACGGTGCAGAACTCTTCATCTCGATCAATGGCTCGCCCTGGCGCAGGACAATTGAGAGTGATCGCAAACGCGCCTTTTCCGCCTGGAATGAAATTGCCGTTCCGCTGATCTTCGTCAATCAGGTCGGCGGTCAGGACGAGCTGGTTTTTGATGGCGCGTCCTTCTCCTGGGATGCCGATGGCGTAGAGGTTCAGCGCCTGCCGGGTTTTGAAGAAGCGTTGTCCTTTGCCGACTGGCAAAAAACGGAGTCTGGCTGGACCTGCATCAAGGCCGATCACGCGCCTGTCGTGACGGGGCTTGCCGGGGACTGGGCGGCGATGTGCCTCGCGCTGGGCGATTATGTGAACAAGAACGGTTTTCCCGGCGTCGTGCTGGGCATGTCGGGCGGAATCGACAGCGCAATTTCTGCGGCAATAGCGGTGGATGCGCTGGGCCCCGACAGGGTTTGGGCGGTGATGATGCCGTCGAAATACACCTCGCAGCACAGTCTGGAAGACGCGCGCGAATGCGCTGAATTGCTGGGCATTCGCTATGATGTGATCGATGTCGAACCGGCGATTGCGGCCTTTGAAGCCATGC
Organism: uncultured Maricaulaceae bacterium; assembly: GCA_963976265.1. Lineage (GTDB taxonomy): Bacteria > Pseudomonadota > Alphaproteobacteria > Caulobacterales > Maricaulaceae > Hyphobacterium. Next base: position 168 of record CAXBKM010000451.1, on the reverse strand, counting down.
TGGCTGCGCCGTTTGAGGGGCAGGCGGCTGATGCGACCGAGGAGAATATCCAGTCGCGGGTAAGGGGCGTCACTCTGATGGCGCTGTCTAACAAGTTTGGACCGATGGTGCTTTCGACCGGCAACAAGTCGGAAATGGCGGTGGGTTACGCCACCCTCTATGGCGACA
>CAXBKM010000450.1:0-1560 GCA_963976265.1 uncultured Maricaulaceae bacterium | reverse complement strand
GACCGCGTAGTGCGCTGGCGCGCCAGCTCGACAATGCCGAAGGGTGACATGGGCGCGACATCCACACGTGCCGCATCGCGTTTGAAGGCCCGACGTACGATCTGAACAATTTCGGCGTGGAGTTTGCGATCCCGCATATGGACAAAATCAACCGCCACCACGCCGCCCAGCCCCCTCAGGCGTATCTGCCGCGCGGCTTCTTTGGCCGCTGACCGGTTCAGGTCGGCGGCCAGTTTGGCCGCGCCGCCTTGCGAGGTGCGACCGCTGGCGTCCACATCAATCGCCGTCAAGGCCGCCGTGGGCTCAACAATCAAAGCTCCACCACCGGGAATATCGACGCAGCTTTGTAGCGCCTCATCAATCACTTCCGAGATGTCGATATCGGTTTCATCGGCCCAGCAGATTCGTGCTTCGGGATATCGTTTCGCCAATCGCTCAGCGAGCGGCAGCGCTGCCTCAATCAGGCAAGGCGCATCGCCGGTGGCATCCATATCCAAAGATTTCAGGTTGGGCCCTTTTTCAGCAAAGGCTTCGCGGGCGATCTCTACAGGCCAGGCTGCGCCCTCATGCAGACCCGCCTGGCGTCCGGTTTTGCCAAATGGCAAAAACCCGTCCGATCCGATACCCAGATCAATGAAAGCGGCATTGAGCCCGGCGTCAACTTTTCGAACCCGCCCCAAATAGATGGCACCCGGCCGGGCGCGAGTGTCGTGTTCGCGCCAACGCTCAATATGAAGCTCGGCGACGCGGCCGTCCTCAATGATGGCAAGGCGGGTTTCGCCGACATTGTCTTCGACTGCAATCGTACGGTTCATGGGCTCACCTTGAATACAGGATAGCCCAAACCTGTGAGCAGGTTGGCGGTCTCATAGAGCGGCAAGCCCATCACTCCGGAATACGACCCCTGAAGGGACGTAACAAAAGCTTCAGCAAATCCCTGAATGGCGTATCCACCCGCTTTCCCAGTCCACTCATTACTGGCGAGATAGAGGCTGATTTCATCGTCGGTCAGTCGTTTGAATTTGACCCGTGTTACAATCACACGCGATGCAAAGCGCCCGTCCGGTGCCAACATGGCGACACCGGTCGAAACATTGTGCGATGCGCCAGACAATAGCTTCAGACAGGCCTCAGCCTGTTCTGCCGTTTCGGCCTTGGGCAATATACGGCGACCCCGCGAGACAACCGTGTCGGACCCCAAAATCAGGCTATCGGCCTCCGAGCAAGCTTGCACCTTGCTCATAGCCAAACGCAGCGCGAGCTGGCGCGGCAATTCGCCCGGGATCTCGCTCTCATCAATATCGGTAGGAGAAATAGCGTCTGGCTCGACGCCAATCCGCCGCAACAATTCAAGGCGTCGCGGTGAAGCACTCGCCAAAACCAAACGCGGTCGAACGCCCGACGTGTCCGCGCGTTTCCCGGTCACAATGCTTATTTAAAGCGGTAGGTGATGCGACCCTTGGTCAGGTCATAGGGCGTCATTTCGACAAGCACCTTGTCGCCTGCCAGAACGCGAATGCGGTTCTTGCGCATTTTACCTGCAGTGTGGGCAATGATCTC
>CAXBKM010000449.1:0-1566 GCA_963976265.1 uncultured Maricaulaceae bacterium | reverse complement strand
CTGCTGGCGTTCAAGGGCAAAACCCATGAATTACATGGTGGATTGGCGATTGCCCGAAAGGGCGAAATCATCTGGCAGCACAACGAAGCCTCCAGCCTCACCATGCGCGAATTCAGCGATGCGTTTCTCGCTGACTATATGAAGCGCGCCGGTGATGAACTCACCGCGAGTGTGGGCTGTTATGCCTATGAAGGTTTGGGGGCGCAGCTTTTCAGCGAGGTCCGCGGCGATTTCTACGCCATTTTGGGTCTGCCGCTCATGCCACTGCTGGATTTTTTACGCGAAGATGGCGTGATCGAGACATGATCGTTTCAGCAAGAACAGTTTACGCCGCCGTCATGGGTGCGCCTATCGAGCATTCCCTGTCACCACTCCTGATGAAAACCTGGCTGAGCGCGGCTGAAATTGACGGGGTTTACCTTGCCCATCATGTCGAAACCGAACACGCGGTCACAGCCTTTAAAGGCCTGAGCGCACTGGGGTATCTCGGCGCAAATGTTACCGCCCCCCATAAAATCACGGCACTGGAAACTGCAGAAACCGTCAGCGCAGATGCATCGGCCATTGGTGCGGCCAATCTGTTATTGAACCGGAACGGCAAGCTGCACGCGGAAAACACCGATGCGACCGGCTTTATGGCAGCCTGCCGGCAAGGCGGGCTGGATTTGGCGGCTGGTCCGTCACTCATTCTGGGCGCGGGCGGCGCGGCGCGCGCCATAATTCATGCGCTGGTCCAATCGAATGCGCCCGACATCATGATCGCCAATCGGTCATCGGCGCGGGCACAGGCATTGGCGCAAAACCTTTGTCCGGGGGCCGATATCGTCGACTGGGTTGATCTCAATGCCGCGGCGCGGCGCGCGCGCACCATCATCAGCACGCTTCCCGCCCATGAGGGCGATGGAGATCGGATTGACTGGACGGCCTGTCCTCAATCGCCCTGGGTTGTCGATATCAATTACGGTCAGGCGCGCGGCCGATTTCTGTCCGGTGCACGGGCCTGCGGCTTTTCAACGCTGGATGGTCTGACCATGCTTATCGAACAGGCGCGACCGTCCTTCAAGGCCCTGTTTGGTGTTCAGCCGCCGGACCATGTTGATGCCGAAAGCATTTTGAGAGGGGCGCTGTCGTCATGAAGACAATAGGCCTGACCGGGTCAATCGGCATGGGCAAGTCCACCACGGCGGGCTTCTTTCGCGAAATGGGTATTCCGGTCTTTGATGCCGACGCCATCGTGCATGAGCTTTATGCCAGGAACGGCGCTGCTGTATCAGCGATTGGCGAGCATTTTCCGGGCGCGGTGGAAGACGGCGTCGTAAACCGGAAGGCATTGTCGGCTGTTCTGCGCCAGAATCCTGAAGGGTTTGCGGACCTGGAAGCCATTGTCCATCCATTGGTCGCGGCGCGGCGCGCCGCATTCATCAAGCGGGCTGAAACCGACGGTCAGGCATTAATTGTGTTCGATATTCCGCTGCTGTTCGAAACCGGTCAGGAAGATGCTTATGACATTATTCTGGTGGTGACTGCCGATCCGGAGATTCAGGCTCAGCGCGTTCTGGCGCGCCC
>CAXBKM010000448.1:0-1602 GCA_963976265.1 uncultured Maricaulaceae bacterium | reverse complement strand
ATTCGCGGAGTGTTCATGGCATATCTCTCCCTTGCAGTCGTGACAGCTTTGCTTTCCTTGCTGTCGAAACTAAGGCCAAGCCATGACAAATGCGACCGTCCTGATCTACGCAAAGCCGCCCCGGATGGGGCTCGCCAAAACACGCCTTGCCAAAGGACTGGGCCAGACCGAAGCCCGACGCATCGCCCATTTCACGCTGGCACGCACAATGAGAGCGGCGCTGTCCGGCCCCTGGACAACCATCCTGTATGCCGCGCCAGACAGCGCCTTGTCCGACAGCCTCGGTGGCATCTGGCCACCCCACCTTATCCGCTGCAGCCAGGGTCGAGGCGGCCTCACCGAACGTCTTGAACACGGACTATCAAATGCCTCACCCGGGCCTGTCCTGTTTATCGGCGCTGACGCACCCGACCTGACACCCGCCCTGCTCCGTCAGGCAATCCAGTCTCTGAAACGGCACGATGGCGTCTTTGGCCCTGCACGGGATGGCGGGTTCTGGCTGTTCGGCATCAACAAAAATGCCCGCACGCGGTCTCCTTTCGGAAACGTCCGGTGGTCAGGCCCGCATGCCATGGCGGATGTCTGGAACAATCTTGCGGCAAAAGCCTCAGTCGCTCAGCTGCCGACACTCATCGATATCGACGAGGCAAAAGACTGGCGCGACTGGAACGCTGCGCGGTAAATGATCCGACGGCTCATGTGAAACGTCCGCAACAATTTGTTCGCGAGTGTGTTGTCTGTTTTTATGCCGGTCGAGTGGCGCCGTGCGCGTGAATACAGAGACGACTTTTCAGGAAATATAATGTTCAGACTAATCTATGTCAGCACGGCATCGGAGACGATCTCCAATGAGGACCTCGAGAACATTGTCGCGGTGGCTGTCGATCAGAATGCCAAAATGTCGATCACCGGCCTGCTTCTGTTTAACGGCACGAATTTCATGCAGGTGCTTGAGGGTGGGCAGTCCGATGTCGAAGGGCTCTACAGCCGCATCGTTGAAGACAATCGGCACGTCTCCGTCTCAACCATACTGACCGAGGATACCCAGACGCGGGTTTTCCACCCGTGGGCGATGCTGTTCAAAAACTTGCCCATGGATTCGCCAGCCCAGGATGCGCGCATTGATATGGCAGACGTGATGGCGCTGAAGATGCCCGACCATGTGCGCAAGATCATCGCGAATTTCGATTCCCTCCAGGGTTGATCGGGCGCGATCCATCCACATATTTTATATCACGCAATAGAATTTGTTCTTGTTTTGTTCTGTTGCTTGTGGGCAGATAAGCGCCATGAGAACCGGACAGAAACTCAAACCCAATGGGCGCGTCACGCTGCTGGAAACGCGGCAGGCTGCAGAGCGCGTTGAACAGCGTGGCCGCGGCGCCGTATCCGCCCACGCGCATCGAAACAACGGTCACGAAAGAAACCGCCCGCACGATCATCACCTTCAACAAGTCGCCCGACATTTCGTTTGACCGGTCGGTCAATCCCTATCGGGGATGCGAGCACGGATGCATCTACTGCTTTGCCCGGCCAAGCCACGCCTGGTCCGGCCAGTCCTCGGGGCTCGATTTCGAAAGCAAGCTCTACATCAAATCCAAT
>CAXBKM010000447.1:0-1608 GCA_963976265.1 uncultured Maricaulaceae bacterium | reverse complement strand
ATCATAGCCGGACTTGGCGGCGTTTTTGCCAATGAGCCCCGCATCATAGGCTTCCTTGACGGCCGCCTCCATGACCTTGGCTTCCATGATATATTCGCCGCGAATGTAGATATAGGCGGCGCGCGCGCGCATCGCGAAACCGGCGATCAGCGCGCCCTCGATCAGCTTGTGCGGATCGTTGCGCAGGATTTCGCGGTCCTTGCAGCTGCCCGGCTCGGATTCATCGGCGTTGATGACGAGGAAGCTCGGCCGCGGATTGCCCTGGCTGTCCTTCGGCGCTTCCTTGGGCATGAATGACCATTTCAGCCCGGTCGGGAAACCCGCCCCGCCGCGACCGCGCAGGCCGCTGGCCTTCATTTCCTCGATGATCTTGTCATTGCCGCGCTTGATGATGTCAGCAGTATTGTCCCAGTCACCGCGCTTCTGCGACGCCTTCAGGTCCCATGACTGGAACCCGTAGACATTGGTGAAGATGCGGTCCTTGTCCTGAAGGAAATCAAACGCCATTATTTTTTCCTCCAACGGCCCCAGAGGCCGCCAACGATACCGATGATGACCACGGTGAGCCCGATCCAGCCTGCATATCCGTCGACCTGCATGGCATCAATATCCTCCCTGTTGCGCAGCAATGGGGAGGGGAACCGCGCGAAGCGTGGTCGAGGGGCAAATCCCACAGAGGGCAGCCTGCGTGGCCGCCCCTCCGTCAGTCCGGTGGACTGCCACCTCCCCGTGCTTCGCACGGAGAGGAAAATATGGAGCGCTCATCACCATTCCCCCCGGTAATCGTGGTTTTCCTTGACCATTGCCTGCAGGTTCGTCGGACCGCCCTCGGCCTCGCTGGTCTTGCGGCCGATTTGCGAGCCGACCTTGATGTCCTTGCCCGCGGCCAGATCCTCGAGGATCCGGGTCATGATGTCATAATCGAGATCTTCGTAATTATCGTCGTTGATCTGGACCATCGGCGCGTTCGAGCAATTGCCCATGCACTCGACCTCGGTCAGCGTGAACAGCCCGTCGGGCGTGGACTTGCCCTTGGCCATGCCCTTGTTCTTGCACGCCGCCATCACATCGTCGCTGCCGCGCAACATGCACGGCGTGGTGCCGCAGACCTGCACATGATAGCGGCCAACCGGCGCGAGATTATACATGGTGTAGAAGGTCGCGACCTCATAGGCCCGCATATAAGGCATATCGAGATAGGCGGCGACATATTCGATCACCGGCACCGGCAGCCAGCCTTGTGTTTTGGTGTCCGCACCGACCTGCCGCTGGGCCAGGTCGAGCAAAGCCATGACCGCCGATTTCTGGCGGCCAGCGGGATATTTCGCGATCTGCCATTTCGCCAGCTTCTCGTTCGCAGGCGTAAATGCAAAATCGCCCCATTTGGCGCGGGTTTCGATTTCGTCGGGGATGGTTGGTGCTTCAGCCATTATCGGTCACATTCTCCAAATACGACATCAATCGCGCCCAATATGGCAGTCGCGTCCGGCAGCATATGGCCTTTGCACATGAAGTCCATTGCCTGCAAATGCGAGAAGGCGGTCGGCCGGATCTTGCAGCGATAGGGCTTGTTGGTGCCGTCGCTGACCAGATAGACGCCGAATTCGC
>CAXBKM010000446.1:0-1613 GCA_963976265.1 uncultured Maricaulaceae bacterium | reverse complement strand
CCGCAAAGTATTTGATGGCACGGTCAATGAAGCCCTCGGTGAGGTGCCGCGCAGCGTTATTCTGGAAACCGCCGGTGGTGATGATCTCAGCGCGCTTCTGTCGGCGCATGGCGACGTCACCGATATGGGCAAAAGCGCAGAAGGCGGCCGCGAATGGCAAATTTTGCTGAAAACCGGCTCCGACGCGCAAACCCTTCTGAAGTCCTGTGTGGATGGCGGCGTTCGCCTGGTCCGCTTCGAGCCCGTTCGCGCCCATCTTCATGACGCCTTCGTCCATCTTGTCGAGACCTCTCAAAAGGAGGCCGTGTAATGCGCTCCATCTATCTGATCGCCCGGCGTGAATACCTTTCCTATGTTGCGACATGGGGTTTCTGGCTGTCACTTTTGTCGGTGCCCATGTTCATGCTGATCGGCGGGGGGCTTCCGGCGCTCGTCGAGAATTCCCAACCGACCCGCTATTACGCCTTCATCGATGACACCGGGCAGGACTATGTTGCGGCCATTGAACGCCAGTTTGCCGAAGGGCGTCGTGATCAAGCGCTTGAGATGCTGCGCGAGGTCGCCTCGCAAATGGGCCAGGAAGCACGATTGCCGGCCGCTGAGGCCGCTTTGATGGCTGAACCGGGCCTTGATGGTGCACCTGATGCATTGGCGGCTCTTGGCCTGCCGGTCGGCGACGCCCTTTCGAATTTGGATGGGCGCTTTGTTCAAATTGATCCGCCGACTCGCGATGCTGAGACGCTACGCCCCTATCTTCTTGGGGAGCAAACCATTGATACGCCCGAAGGCCCGCAGCCCCTCTATGCCGCCATTATCCTGCGTTCCGGCGGGGCATATGGTGTCGAGATTGATTATTGGAGTGCGCATCTGACAGACGGGGCCTTGCGGACCCGGGTCGAGCGCGCTTTGCGAGACTATTTGCGGACCGAACGCCTGACGCGAGAAGGCATCTCCCAGACCATTCTGGCTGAAGTTAACGAGATTGATCCGGACGCCCGTGAGCTTAATCCGGAACGGTCTGGCGGTGATGCCGAGGTCCGCGCGGCTGAACGTATTCCCTTCTTTGTCGGAATTGCGATGGCGTTCGCACTCTGGATTGTGGTCTTCTCGGTCGTCAACATGCTGTTGACCGCGATGATTGAGGAAAAAGGCAATAAAATCCTTGAAGTTCTGCTGGCCTCTGCCCGCTTCCATGAAATCCTGATCGGCAAGCTGGCCGGTGTGGCCGCTGTGTCTGCGACACTCCTCGTCTTCTGGGGATTGCTCAGCATTGGTGGACTGTTCGGTGTTCAGGCTGTCGCCAGTTCAGCGGACCTTCCAATAGCCGAAATTATTGCGGCCATTCTGGATCCCGGCCTGCTGCTCCCGGCCCTCGGATATTTCATCATGGGCTATCTGATGTTTGGTACGGTCTTCCTCGCCATTGGATCGCTTTGCGACACGCTGCAGGAAGCCCAAAGCCTGATGAGCCCGATATTCCTGGTGATGATGATCCCGCTCTTCATCATTGTCTCGAGCTTCGACGCACCGGATTCCAGCTTTGTCCAATACGCGTCCTGGGTGCCGTTCTGGACACCTTTCCTGATGATGGCACGCCTTCCGACAGATCCACC
>CAXBKM010000445.1:0-1622 GCA_963976265.1 uncultured Maricaulaceae bacterium | reverse complement strand
CACGAAAATCGCTGGCCCCGGCCACCAGAGCAAAACGCGCCACCAGTCGCCTCCTTTTCCGTCAGTCGCCTTGGCCCAAACCCATGCCCCGATCCCGGCATAGGCGGCCACCATCGGCGTCACTGGCCCCTTGATCAGGAAGCTGGTGCCCATGCAAAACCAGAAGAGCAGCGCCATCTTTTTCGACTGGTCACGGCGCATATAAAGGCGCGCAAGCGCACCTATGCTGAGCGTTGTCAGGAAAACGAGCATTCCGTCTGTTTTGGAGATGTGCGCTTCCGATGTCAGAAGGAGCGTCGCGCCGAACAGGGCTGAGCCGACAAAGCTGGCCCTTCGCCCAACCAGGACCAGTCCGGCCCAGAAACAGGCAAGCGTTCCGAAGGCGGCCCCCAACCAGCTCGGCACGCGATAGGTCCAGATCTGCTTTGCCTCGGGCCCCGTAAACACTGCCGTCGAGGCGGCCTGCAGCCAGTGAATGCCTGCCGGCTTCTTGTTGCGCAGCTCATCCTGATACTGGATGCGGATATAATCCTGCTCCTCCAGCATTTCCTTCGAGGCCTGCGCAAACCGGCTCTCATCCCTGTCGAGGGCAGGCAAATTGAACACGCCGGGCGCGGCAGCGCCGAATGTAAGGATGAACAGGACGAACCAGGGTTTCCAGCCGGTGGAAAGTCGATCAAGCAAAGTCATGATTGCCATTTACCTTGTTCATGTCCGCGCGTCTTCAGGGTTTTGCGCTGAGATTCCTAGCGTGACAAATGCGCCGCAGGGCTCGCCTTGCGTCAAATCGCTTTGTATGAGCGTGCGAAACCTGCCTCGCGCGCTCGCGAGCCCCTGCCTGAAAGGTGCCAGCCGTGGCCCAGTCGCTTGAATTCTCCATCGTTGTTCCGGTTCACAATGAATCCGGCAATGTCGAATCCCTGATCACCGAGATTCACCGCGCGCTCGATGGGCGCGCATTCGAAATGGTGTTCGTCGATGATGCGTCGACCGATGACACGCGGGCGCGCCTGATCGAACTGAAGGAGCGCTTTCCGATGTTGCGCGTGATCGGGCACCGCAACAATGCCGGGCAGAGCCGGGCCATCCGTTCCGGAATAATGGCGGCGCGCGCGCCGGTGATTGGCACGCTGGATGGCGATGGACAGAACGATCCAGCCGATCTGCCAGACCTGTACCGCCAGCTGACGCGGGCAGATGCGCCGGAATCGCTGAAAATGGTTATGGGCCGCCGCACCAAGCGTAAAGACACTGCCTGGAAGCGGTTTGGCAGCAGTTTTGCCAACAAGATCCGCAAACGCCTGCTGCGGGATGATTGCGACGATGCTGGCTGTGGCGTGAAGGCGATCTATCGGGAAGCCTTCCTGAGGTTGCCCTATTTCGATCATATCCATCGCTACGTCCCTGCCCTGATGCAGGCCGAAGGCTTCGATGTGGAATATCGCGACGTGAATCATCGCGAGCGTCGTAGCGGAACATCGAACTATACGAATTTTGGCCGATTGGCCGATGCCCTGTCCGATTTGCGGGGCGTTATGTGGTTGGTCCGCCGTCGGCGCAATCCGGGCGGCATGGACGAGCTTTAGCCGTAGGTCGCGACAGCGATACAGATCTCGCCATCC
>CAXBKM010000444.1:0-1650 GCA_963976265.1 uncultured Maricaulaceae bacterium | reverse complement strand
TCAATTTTTCGGTCTTGTCTTCTGGATGCAGTGCGGTTCGCCGCGCCAGGCTGAGTCCAGCATCTTCGACCCATTCTGTTATCTCGGCATCGGAAAAACCAAGGCGTAAATGGGCATGCTCAGTTTTCAGAAATTCGAGTTGATGCGGCGCGAAATCGACAATCAGCATGACACCACGCGGTTTCAAAACACGCGCGCATTCCGCAATCGCCAGGGCCGGGTCATCGAGATAATGCAGCACCTGATGAACCGTCACCAGATCAGCGGCCCCGTCTACGAAGGGCAGTGCGGTCACGTCGGCCTGTCGGACAGAGCCATGCGTCACGCCTGCGCGCTCCAGGTTGAGGCGCGCCAAATTGAGCATGGCGTGATTGATATCAACGCCAACACCGCGCGTGACGCGGTCTGCGAAAACTTCCAGAATTCGACCTGTACCGACACCCACATCGATCATCAGATCAAAAGGCCCCTCGCCGGTCGCCGCGCGCATGGCGGATTCAACTTCAGTTTCGGAAAACTGCAAGGCGCGAATTTTTTCCCAATCAGCAGAGGCCCTGTCAAAATAGGCCTGCGCCGCAACGGCTCGCGCATTCTTGACGCTGTCGAGACGATCGACATCACGGCGCAAAACAGGATCATCGGGCGGCGCCAATTCACCGATCACGCGCGCCAGGCGTTTGCCTGAACCTGAATCAGCCAAGCGGTAAAAGACAAAAGAGCCTTGCGGCAATCGAACGGCCAGACCCGTATCCGACAATAATTTAAGATGGCGGCTGACGCGCGGCTGGCTCTGCCCCAGAATTTGCACAAGCTCGGACACGGTCAGTTCGCCTTGCGACAATAGCACGGCAATCCGCAGACGCGTCGGCTCTGCAAGCGCTTTAAGTTGGGCAACGAGGGCTTCCACGGATACTCGCTCGGCTGAAATTACGATATAAAGATATCGTTATATGCTTGCCGAAGAATAAGGCAAGGCGTTAAGCCGCAATTTCACTGCAACACCTATTCCTGATAGCGTTGCGATCAACTCGGGGAGAGACATCATGAAATATGCAATTTTGGCGTTGACCAGCGCTGCCCTGATAACCGGCACGGCCGCTGCACAGGACGGTGAGCGGCGTTGCTGTCATATTACTGAAGGCGCTTGGCTGGACGGTACGTATACGCCCGCTGAATGCCGCGCGCTCGGTGACGACCATGCGCCGCAGGGCGATGGCGAGGCTGCGATATGTCGAAGCGACGAGACCACTGAAATCCCGCCCTCGGCACCCGGCAGTCCCGGCGGCGGTTCAGGCGATGGTGACGGGGATGGCAGCGGCGCCGGTGCAGGTGATGGCTCGGGCGATGGCTCCGGCGGCGGGGCTGGCGTTCAGCATCGCGACGATGGCACACCGACAGAATCATCCAGCCTGGCCGATTTGCGGTTTGACTATGAGACGATTGGGCAGGCAAGCCTGCCAGACCTGAGTGGATACTTTGAACAGACGGTCAATCAACGTGATTTCTGTGACGGTATGATTCACGGCATGGACGCCGAGGACCGCGCGATGGGCCAGATGGCCGCGCACTGCTTTACCAATCTTCGCAGCAATGCCCATCTCATAACGCAGAATGCCGGTCGCATGCGCAATGACCGCACGTTCGACGACA
>CAXBKM010000443.1:0-1652 GCA_963976265.1 uncultured Maricaulaceae bacterium | reverse complement strand
GTTGTCGCCGCAGGCTGCGGCGCGCGTCAGCGCCTATCTGCAAACCGGCGGTTTGATTATCTTTGATACGCAGGATGCCAATCTGGCCGCGACACGCGCCGGTGCGCCGCACCCCGGACTGGCACGGGTTCTCGATTCCGTCGATGTGCCGTCACTGGCACCGATCCCGGCTGATCATGTTTTAACGCGCACCTTCTATCTGTTGCAGGACTTTCCGGGGCGCTGGTCGGGTGGTCAGGTCTGGGTTGAGGCCGACCCTGATGGCGCCGCGCGCGATGGCGCTTCGGGCGTTGTAATCGGATCGAATGACTGGGCTTCTGCCTGGGCCGTCAGCGCATCCGGAGATGTGCTCAGTTCGGTCGAAGGCGGCGAGCGTCAGCGCGAAATGGCGCGGCGCTTTGGCGTTAATCTGGCGATGTATGCTCTGACCGGCAATTACAAGGCTGATCAGGTCCATGTCCCGGCACTCTTGGAACGGTTGGGCCAGTAGATGTCGACAAGCATAGATATTGCGCCGCTGATACCGGTCGGGCTGATTATCGCTTTGAGCATGCTGGCGCTCGGCGCGGCAGGCACAGGCGCATTATTGCGTTTGAATGGCTGGCTCTGGCGCGGTCTGGCCACCTTGCTGATCGCAGCCGCCTTGCTGAACCCGTCACTGGTCGAGGAAGATCGCGACGCGCTGACCGATATTGCCGTTCTGGTCACCGACACCAGCCAGTCCATGCAAATTGGAGGGCGCAGCGATGCCGCCAATGCCGCAGGTGACGCGCTGCGACAATTGGCCGATACCGATGACGGACTTGATCTGGTTGAAATCGAATTGGGCGATTCAGCCGATGGAACACTGCTCTTTGAAAATTTGAACAGCGCATTGGCCGGTGTTCCGCGCGACCGGCTTGCGGGCGTTGTGATTGCCTCTGACGGCCAGATCCATGACCTGCCTGATGATGCTGAAACGCCCAATTATGACGCGCCAGTCCATCATATTCTGACCGGTGACGAAAACGCCGGTGATCGCCGCCTGATCATTGTTGAGGCTCCACGCTATGGTCTGGTCGATGACCCGGCAACCTTTACCATTCGCGTTGAAGACAGCGCGATCAGCGGCACCGCAACCGTATTTTTCAGGCTCGATGGCGGCGAACCCCAACCGGCCCGCGTGACGATCGGTGAGGATACGCAGGTCGAAGCCCCAATCGAACATCGCGGCGCGAACGTCGTCGAGATTGAGGTCGAACCCGGACCAGAAGAATTGTCCCTGATCAACAACCGTGCGGCGGTCTCCGTCACCGGCGTCCGTGACCGCCTGCGCGTGTTGCTGGTGACCGGTGAGCCGCATATTGGCGCGCGCGCCTGGCGCGATTTGCTGAAATCCGATCCGAGCGTCGATCTGGTGCATTTCACGATTTTGCGCCCACCGGAAAAGCAGGACGGCACGCCCATTGACGAGCTGGCACTGATTGCATTCCCGACGCGCGAATTGTTTGCCGAGCGTCTGGACGAATTCGATCTCGTAATTTTTGACCGCTATCGCCGCCGCGGCATCATGCCTTTGCTCTATCTCGACTATGTCGCGCGCTATGTTGAGAATGGCGGCGCATTGCTGGTGACGGCTGGCCCCCCATTCGCCACGGCTGTCAGTCTGCAAC
>CAXBKM010000442.1:0-1654 GCA_963976265.1 uncultured Maricaulaceae bacterium | reverse complement strand
ATATTCTGGACTCCGAAGTCCTCGAGGAAGGGGTGAAGGGAAAACGCTCTTTCCGCTTTATACCCGGTCCCGTATTTGCGCGCCTGCTGATGGCCGACGAAATCAACCGGGCCAGCCCGCGTACCCAGGCCGCCTTGCTGCAGGCCATGCAGGAGCATCATGTGACAGTTGCCGGTGAGCGCCATGATCTGCCCGAGCCTTTCCACGTTCTGGCGACGCAAAACCCGATTGAGCAGGAAGGCACGTATCCGCTGCCCGAAGCCCAGCTGGATCGCTTCCTGTTGCGGGTCGACATTCCCTATCCGGAACGTAATGCGGAACGCGATATCCTGACCGCCACGACCGGCGCGTCAGAAACCAAAGCCAAGAAAGTTCTGTCCGCCAAGGAAGTCCTCGAATTGCAAGCGCTGGTTCGCAGTCTTCCGGTCGGTGAGAAAGTGCTCGAAGCCATTCTTGATCTTTTGCGTATGGCGCGCCCTGATGTCAGCGATGACAAGGATGTTCAAAACGGCGTGTCCTGGGGTCCCGGTCCACGTGCCGGTCAGGCCTTGATGCTGGCTTGCCGGGCGCGCGCGCTCATTCAGGGCCGCCTCGCCCCCTCAACAGAAGACGTAGCGGCTCTGGCTGAACCGGTGCTGAAACACCGTATGGCTCTGTCCTTCGCGGCGCGCGCTGACGGGATGACGCTGGAAAGCCTGATTGCCCGACTGGCTGCCAAAGCTGCCTGATCAGAACACTGATGGACTCACCGTTCTCACGTCGCAGCCCATCGGCAGACGCGTCCCGCCTTCGACAGGCGGGCGAGCGCTCGGCCATGCCGTTTCCGGCATTGGTGGCTGAGGCAGAACGGATTGCCGCAACGGTGGCGCAAGGTGTCCATGGTCGGCGGCAACGCGGCATTGGTGAAACGTTTTGGGAATATCGCCATCATCGCGCTGAGGACGGCGCGAACGCGGTCGACTGGCGCATGTCGGCGCGCTCACAAAACCTGTTTGTCCGGGAGAATGAGTGGGAGGCCGCCAACACGGTCTGGATGTGGCGCGATGGCTCGGCATCGATGGATTGGTCGTCATCGCGCAATGCTCCGACCAAGCGTGACCGTGCAGCGATCTGTTTGATCGCACTGGCCTCTTTGTTGACCCGAGGTGGCGAACGCGTCGCTGTACTTGGCGAATCGGCAGCGCCGCGCTCCGGTGCACTGGGTATGGAGCGCGTCTCTTCGCGTCTGGCACTGGGTGAAGGCAGTATGACATCCGTTGAATCGCCGCGCATGTCGAAACGCGGCCTGGCCGTGATCGCCAGTGATTTCCTGGATCCGTTTGAAACCTGGCGCGCGCGCCTGTCGCGCTTTACCGCCTTGCAGGCGGGCGGAGTTCTGTTGCGGATTATTGATCCATCCGAAGAAGACTTTCAGTTCAAGGGCCGCACGCGGTTTGAAGCGCCCGGCGGCGCGGATTCGCTTTTGTTCGGCCGCGCCGAAGAGGCCCGCTCTGCCTATCAGGCGCGGTGGAAACGCCATGGTGCGGCAGTTGCTGATCTGGCACGCCTGCAGGGCTGGACGTTGGTAACGCATCGCACGGACAAGCCCGCGACGCAGGCGGTTCTGGCGCTTCATCGCGCCCTGTCGAGGGATGTCTGATATGTGGACGATCGG
>CAXBKM010000441.1:0-1663 GCA_963976265.1 uncultured Maricaulaceae bacterium | reverse complement strand
CCGCCCTGCGCGACGCGGATCAGGTCAACGCATCTTGCGTCGCCATTCTGGGCCACTCTGAAGGCGGTCTGATCGCCTTTCTCGCCGCAGATGCGACCGAACCAGACTTCATCATCACACTCGCCGGGATGCATGGCACCATGGCCGACACGCTCTATGAGCAGTCCGAAGCCATGATTATGGCATCAGGCGGCGGACAGGCCGGGGCGGACGCCAATCGCGTCCTGCAGACCGCCATGTTCGATGTGATGCGCAATGCACCGCAAGCCGAGATCGCCGACGCCATGATCGCGGCGCTGACCGAGCGCGGTTTCCTGGAAGAGGCCGCGCGGCAACAGGCCGCGATTTGGGCTCAGCCCTATGCAGTCGCGGCGCTGGATCTCGACCCGGCCCAAGCGATGGCGGGCTATCACGGCCCGGTCCACACCTTTTTTGGGTCGCGCGACTTGCAGGTGCTGGCGCAGCCCAATTCTGAACGCCTTCTGGCCGCGCGCGATGGTTCGCCCACCGAAATTACGGTGATCGAAGGCGTGAACCATCTCTTTCAGGACGCGCAAACCGGCTTGCCGGCTGAATATGCCAGCGCCCCGCATGCCATGTCACCGCAATCACTGGCGGCGATCGCCGATGCCGCTGAGGCGCTCATTGGGCAGGCGTGTCGCTAGTCGGGGCAGCAAGAAACGTTGATTGAGCGGTCAGAGCGCTTTGGCTGGATTCCAGCCGACAAAAGGACCAAAAGAATATAGCTGTCCTGACTAAAGGCGATTTATATGACTATGGAAGGGTATCTGGCGATTGCAATTTCGATTGGAGCGTGCGCGGCATTAGCAGTGGGAGGGGGGATTGCGTTGCGGAACGCAAAGCCAATCAAGGCCAATACGACAGACGACGGTATGTATAAATCCGCTGTACTAAAATTTACTGGGGTTTTGTCATTAATCCTTGCGCTGTTTCTGGCGATATTGATTTCAATGGGTTTGTACGATTCCTTTATAAGGTAGCGCATTGTTTTGAAGGCGCTGATCGAGCTGGTCTGTCGCTAATCGGGGTCAAACCAGCGTGAATAGGGCGGCGAAGGTCTTCCGGCGAGATACCAGTAAGTCCATCCGGCCACGCCGCCTGCGGTCAGAAAGACCAGATCAATCAGGTTCGGGGTGCTCAGGCTCATACTCATCAGGCGGAGCAATAATGGTCCAATGATTGCGGCCACCAGAATGTCGAGCCATCCGCGCGGCGCTTTCGTCAGGCGGGCGATCAGCACAAAGACCATTGCGGGGATCGCTGCAAAGAAAACGATATACAGTGTCGGCAAGAGCGAGCCGACCAGAAGGACAGTGAGAACTTCCGTGACGGTTGTGGCGTTTTCTCCGCCTTCCAGCGAAATCAAAAAGAAACTCATCGTCATCACAATCCCGGCGGCATAGCTCGCCGCGAGATAGGCGCCGAGCGAGCGCAAAGCCCCCAGCGCGATATTTTTGAATGAGCGCTTTTCTGACATGGCGTTCTTGTATCCGGCCATCGTGGAAACCGCCATAGCGCCTGATGCCGCACTCTGGACAGACGCCGCGCGGCGCACCAGTTTGATATCAACGCCACTTGCCTATCAAAGGACATCGCCCATGACCCGCAAACTCGTTCTCGTGACCGGTGCCAGTTCGGGCAT
>CAXBKM010000440.1:0-1666 GCA_963976265.1 uncultured Maricaulaceae bacterium | reverse complement strand
TGTGGCAGTGACCGCGTTCGCGATGAAGGGGGATGAGGAGCGGATTCGCCAGGGAGGCTGCGAAGCCTATCTCTCGAAGCCGATTACGGTCACCACCTTTATCGAAACCGTCCGACATTTTCTCGACTAGGGGTCGATGCGATGAGCGCTCGAATCCTGGTTGTTGACGACCAGCCGGCCAATGTCCGGCTCCTCGAGGCCAAGCTGCAGGCCGAGTATTTCGACGTCTGCACGGCGGTAGACGGATTTGCGGCAATCGACGCGGCCAGGGTTGAACAACCCGATCTGATTCTGCTCGATGTCATGATGCCCGGCATGGATGGCTATGAGACCTGCCGGCTGCTGAAAGACGAGCCGCGCACCCGCCATATCCCGGTTGTGATGGTGACCGCGCTGGATCAGCGCGAAGACCGTATCCGCGGCCTTGAATCCGGTGCCGATGATTTTCTCACCAAGCCGATTGACGATGTCACCCTGTTTGCCCGTGTGCGCTCATTGCTGCGCCTGAAGACCGTACTCGACGAATTGCGTCACCGCGAATCAAGCGACGCGCTGAGCTATGTGATGACCGAGCCGATTGGCGATCTGGACTCCGTTGCGCGGGCTGTGGTGATCAGTGGCGATCCGCGGGCGGCGACGCGCTATGCTGCTGCCATGCCGGCCCAGGTGCGTACACAGGTCGAGACCGACGCGGTGGCCGGGCTCGAGGCGGCGCGCAGCCATGCTGACCTCCTGATCGTCGATCTGACCAGTTCCGGCTTTGACGGTTTGCGGCTTTGCGCCCGTATTCGCGCCGATGCCTCGACGCGGCAAATGCCGATCCTCGCCGTGATCAATCCCGGTGATACGCCGACCGCCGTGCGCGCCCTCGATCTGGGTGTGAATGATATTATCCATCGCCCGGTCGATGCCGGCGAGATGATGGCACGCGTCAGCACCCAGCTGCGGCGCAAGCGCTATGCGGACCGATTGCGGACACAGCTCGATGAAAGCCTGGAGATGGCGATTACCGATCCGCTGACCGGGCTTCACAATCGCCGCTATATTGCCTCGCGCCTGCACCAGGCGATGGAGGGCTCCAATAATGGCGGGGCACCGGTGTCCCTGCTGATCGCCGATATCGATCACTTCAAGAGCATCAATGACCGTTTTGGCCATGAAGGCGGCGATTATGTGCTGCGTGGCTTTGCCGAGCGGGTACAGCGCGATCTGCGGGCGCTCGATCTGGCGGCCCGTTATGGCGGTGAGGAATTCGTGATCGTCATGCCCGGAGCCGGGCTGGCCGAGGCGCGGGGCGCGTCGGAGCGCTTGCGGGCTTCGATCGCTTCGGACCCCTTTGATATCGGTGATGGTCGCTCGACCCGTGTGACGGTCAGTATTGGCTGCGCCCAGGCCGAGGATGGCGAAAGCGCTGAATCGCTGCTGCGGCGGGCCGATGAAGCGCTCTACCTCGCCAAGGATGAAGGGCGTAATCGCGTCGAGGCCGCACACAGCGCTGCAGCCTGATCGGGACGGCCCTGGTCACGCGTTTTCATGATGGCAGAAACACGTAGAAGGCCGCAGCATCCGCTGCAGCCTGATCTACGCTTGGCAAGTCAGACGGAAAGCCGCCTTACTTGATTTTGCCTTCTTTGAATTCGACGTGCTTGCGGGCAACCGGGTCGTA
>CAXBKM010000439.1:0-1671 GCA_963976265.1 uncultured Maricaulaceae bacterium | reverse complement strand
GTTACCAATCCATTTTCGATCAATCAGAGTCGCTGGTTATGTGTCACGGAGCCCGACGAATGAAACATGACGATTTATCCCAGGCCGACCAGGACGCGCTCGATGCGGCGGCCTTTCGGCGATTGCTCGAACATCTCGACAGCCGCAAGGATGTCCAGAATATCGACCTGATGATTTTGGCTGATTTCTGCCGCAACTGCCTGTCGAAATGGTATCGCGCCGAAGCCGAGGCGCGCGGTCTCGACATCAGCGATGGCGCGGCGCGGGAACGCGTTTATGGCATGGCCTATGCCGAGTGGAAGGCGCAGCATCAGACGCCCGCAACACCGGACAAGCTCAAAGCCATGGAAAACCGCAGGCGCGGATAAACCGGACGATGCGTCGCACCCTGGCGGCTTGCGCCTTGTTCTTGATCATATATCCTTAAAATAAATAAGGAATTGAACGCTGGTGGTTGTATTCGCCGCAGCGATGACGGGGGATATTCAAGAATGGACAAATCAATTGGCCAAACGCCTGAAATGGCAGGTAAACCGGCTGTGAAATCTGCGACGGCGGCAAACAAGCCGACAAATGCACGTCATGCGCTGGCTGAAATGGCGCATGATCCCGAAGCCG
Source organism: uncultured Maricaulaceae bacterium (assembly GCA_963976265.1). Taxonomy (GTDB): domain Bacteria; phylum Pseudomonadota; class Alphaproteobacteria; order Caulobacterales; family Maricaulaceae; genus Hyphobacterium. The sequence goes on along the minus strand of CAXBKM010000439.1, from coordinate 1,053 downwards.
TTCGCAAGGCGTTTGAAACCGGCGCCTACCCCTACAAGACCAAAATGAAGCGGGCGGCCTATGAGGCCCACAAGGCTGAGCTCCAGGTTGAATTGCTCAAGGTGCAGAACTGGGTTCAGGAAACCGGCGAACGGATCGTTATGCTGTTTGAAGGCCGCGATGCGGCGGGCAAGGGCGGCACGATCAAGCGCTTCATGGAACATCTCAATCCGCGCGAAGCACGCGTCGTGGCGCTCGCCAAACCATCCGAGCGGGAAAAGACCCAATGGTTTTTCCAGCGCTATATCGAGCATTTGCCGTCAGCCGGAGAGATCGTGATGTTTGACCGGTCCTGGTATAACCGGGCCGGTGTGGAACGGGTCATGGGGTTTTGCAAACCCAATGATTATCTCGAATTCATGCGCGAATGCCCGGAGTTGGAGCGGATGTTCGTGCGCAGCGGCATCCGGCTTTACAAATACTATTTCTCGGTAACGAAGGCCGAACAGCATCACCGCTTTGCCTCGCGCGAGAATGATCCCCTGAAACGCTGGAAGCTGTCGCCCGTCGACAAGGCGTCAATGGACAAATGGGATGATTACACCGAGGCCAAGGAAGCGATGTTCTTCTACACCGATACGGCGGATGCGCCCTGGACGATCATCAAGTCCGACGACAAGAAGCGCGCCCGCCTCAATTGCATGCAGCACTTCCTGTCGTCACTGGACTATCCGGACAAGGATCACAAAGCCGTTCGCGGACCGGACCCGCTGATTGTCGGCTCGTCCGCTCATGTCATCGGTCGGTCAGAGCATATATTGGGACGCAGCCTTCACCCCGATCATCGCCGGAGTGACGGAGCCAAGCCCTAATCCTCGAACATGTCCGCATAGCGATGGCGGGGACGGTTTTTCCACGCGCCGCGATGATAGACATCCGAGACGATGATCGGGGCGACTGAAGAGGCTTCGGCGAACACCATTTGTTCGAGCGCGACATCGACCTTGCCCCAGGAGCAGGCCTCTTTCAGCGTTGAGGACGAGCAGGCCCCATCGCGCACATCGGCGACGGTGA
>CAXBKM010000438.1:0-1696 GCA_963976265.1 uncultured Maricaulaceae bacterium | reverse complement strand
ATGAGCGAACCGACACACACATCCGTGGACATGTCCGGCGAGGACATCCACTGGACACCCGAAGGCGGGCTTTCCTATTCCAGTTATTTGCGCCTTGAGCAGATTTTGAGCGCGCAGACCCTACTGACCAAAGAGCATGACGAGATGATGTTCGTCATCATCCATCAGGCCTCAGAACTGTGGCTGAAACTGTGCATTCACGAGGTCGAAGCCGCAATTGCCACGCTACGCAAGGGCGAGACCGGTCAGACCTCGAAAATGCTGTCGCGCGTTGCGCGCATTCAGGAACAGTTGACCCAATCCTGGTCTATTCTGGCGACGATGACGCCGACCGATTATCTGAAATTTCGCGACAGTCTGGGTCAGTCATCAGGTTTTCAATCGCATCAATATCGCGTGCTGGAATACCGTTTGGGCAATAAAAACCCGGCGATGGCGCGCGTTCATGCCAGCAATCCACCCCTTCACAAGGCCGTCCTCGAGGCCTTGAACGCGCCCAGCCTTTATGATGAAGCGCTCAAGCTCTTGGCCAAGGCCGGTTTCGATTTGCCCGACAGCGTGCTCGACCGCGATTGGTCAAAGCCCTACGTGGCTAGCCCTGAAGTCGAGGCGGCCTGGAAGGCGGTTTACGAAGATGTTGAAACCCATTGGCAACTCTATGAACTCGCCGAGAAACTCGTCGATCTGGAACACAAATTCCAGCAATGGCGATTCAACCACATGAAGACTGTTGAACGGATTATCGGATATCGGCGTGGCACGGGCGGCTCGGGCGGCGTGTCCTATCTGGTCAAGGCGCTTGATCTGCATTTCTTTCCGGAACTCTGGACCGTGCGGACGTCGCTCTAAGGCATGACAAAAATCTGGGACATCTCGCAAACGCTTCGCCCCGGCCTGCCTGTCTGGCCCGGAGACACAGAATTTAGCGCCGAGCCGACATGGACGCTCGACGATGACTGCCCGGTCAATGTCTCCAAACTGACCCTGTCGACCCATTCGGGTGCGCACGCTGACGCCCCGCTACACTATGACGCCGATGGCGCAACGATTGATGCTGTGGATTTGTCGGTCTATTGCGGCCCCTGCCGGCTGATTGATGTGCGCCATGCAAAGGGTGAGGTTCAAGTCCGCGATTTTGACCGCAGTCTGATCAAGGGCTGTGAACGGGTTTTGTTTCGGACCTATGACGCGTTTCCGCGCGATAAATGGGATTCTGATTTCACCGCCATATCCGCTGATGTGATCAAGATGATGGCCGTTGCTGGTGTGAAACTCGTTGGCACCGATGCGGCGTCGCTGGACCCTGAAACATCCAAGACGCTTGATGCCCACAACGCCGTCCGCCGCGCCAAAATGCGTATCCTCGAAGGCCTGGTCTTCGATGATGTTCCGGAAGGCGATTACGAGCTCATCGCGCTGCCCTTGAAAATAGCGGGTGCCGATGCCGCGCCTGTACGCGCCATATTGCGGAGCCTGCCATGAATGAGATGACGCTGGAGTCAATGAAGGCGATGGACGCCGATGACCCGCTTTCGGGATTTCGTGAGCGCTTCGATATCCCGGCGGGTCTGATCTATCTCGACGGGAATTCACTGGGCTGCATGCCCAAGGATACTCCGACGCGCGTCGCCGATGTCGTATCGCGTGAATGGGGCGAGGATTTGATCCGGTCCTGGAACACTAATGACTGGATCAA
>CAXBKM010000437.1:0-1706 GCA_963976265.1 uncultured Maricaulaceae bacterium | reverse complement strand
TAGGGCAGGCCGGGCTTGACCATGACCATGTCGGCGCCCTCATCAATATCGAGCGCGACTTCGCGCAAGGCTTCTTCGGTGTTGGCCGGATCCATCTGATAGGTCTGCTTGTCGCCGACAAGGGCCGTCGCTGAGCCAATGGCTTCGCGATAGGGGCCATAAAACCCGGACGCATATTTCGCGGCATAGGAGAGGATCATCGTATCGGTGAAGCCATTTTCCTCCAGCGCCATGCGGATCGCGCCGATGCGGCCATCCATCATGTCAGAGGGCGCGATGACATCACAGCCCGCGCCCGCCTGAACAAGGGCCTGCTCGACCAGCGCATCGACCGTGGCGTCATTGAGGACCACGCCATCTTTCAAAACGCCGTCATGACCGTGTGTGGTGAAGGGGTCGAGGGCGACATCGCAGATCACACCGACATTCGGGGCGGCCTCCTTGATCACCCGGATCGCCTGCGGAATCAGACCATCCGGATTGAGCGCCTCGCTTCCCGCCTCGTCTTTTTTCGACGGATCGATATGCGGGAAGAGGGCGATGGCCGGAATGCCGAGATCACGCGCTTCAATGGCCGCGTTGCGCAAGGTCGCCAGCGTCAGCCGATTGACGCCCGGCATGGCCGCAACCGGCTGCGGGTCAGCCTCATCAGAAATGATGACCGCCCAGATCAGATCATTGGGCGTCAGCACGTGCTGGCGCACCAGTCGCCGCGTCCAGTCGGCCTGCCGCAGGCGGCGCATTCGGGTTGAGGGATAAGCGGTCATGATTGTCTCTCTTCCTTGGCGGCTTGCCCCGCCGCCGTGCGCACGTTAGGGCATTTGCGAAAACCTTTTAACCTGACGGAGCACAGCTTTGAACTTTGAGCTGACCGAAGACCAGTCCCTGTTTCAGGATGCGGCGCGAAAATTTGCTGAAGACCGCATGAAGCCGTTCGCGGCTGAGTGGGATGAAAACAAGATTTTCCCCGAAGATGTGCTGCGCGAAGCCGCCGAAATGGGCTTTGCCGGTGTTTATGTGCGCGATGATGTCGGCGGGTCGGGCATGACGCGCCTTGATGCAGCGCTGATCTTTGAACAGCTGGCGCGCGGTTGCACCTCCACGGCGGCCTATATCGCACCAAGGCGGTGCGAGACGGCGACGAGTATGTGCTCAACGGGTCGAAAGCGTTCATCTCTGGCGGTGGGCGCTCCGACATTTATGTCGTGATGGCGCGCACGGGCGGAGAGGGGCCGTCGGGCATTTCCACCTTCGTCGTTGAAAAAGGTACGCCTGGCCTCAGTTTTGGCGCGAACGAGAAAAAACTAGGCTGGAATTCCCAGCCCACGGCCGTTGTGAATTTTGAGGATTGCCGTATCCCGGCGGCCAACCGGGTTGGCGATGAAGGCATTGGTTTCAAAATCGCGATGAAGGGGCTCAATGGGGGCCGGGTCAATATCGGGGCCTGTTCGCTCGGTGGGGCCAGCGAAGCCTTTGATGTCGCCAATGAATATGTGAAATCGCGCCAGCAATTTGGCAAGCCGATAGCCGTTTTTCAGGTGACACAGTTTAAACTGGCCGACATGGCAACTGATCTGTCAGCGGCCCGCCTGATGCTCTATCGCGCAGCGCAAGCCATCGACAGTGATGACCCGTCCGCGCCGAAACATTGCGCGATGGCCAAGCGCTTTGCGACCGATGCCTGTTTTGATGTGACCAATCAGGCG
>CAXBKM010000436.1:0-1708 GCA_963976265.1 uncultured Maricaulaceae bacterium | reverse complement strand
CAGGACGCTGGGCATTACCGTCCGGCATGTTTTCAACGAGGCCGACAATACCGATCACATTGGCCTTGGCCTTGCGGCCGGCCAGTGCACGCATCAGGCCAACCACGGCAGCAGAGCCGCCCATATCGCCCTTCATCTCGTCCATGCCCTGGCCGGGTTTCAGGGAGATGCCGCCCGTATCAAAAGTCACGCCCTTGCCGACAAAGCAAAGCGGTTTCTCGCCCTTTTTGCCGCCATTCCATTTCATGATGACCATCTGAGATTCCTTGACCGATCCCTGACCGACACCCAGCAGTGCATGCATGCCCAGCTTGGTCATTTCCTTTTCGCCGAGAACTTCAATCTCGAGACCAAGGTCTGACAGTTTACCAATGCGCTTGGCATAAAGCGGCGGATCAATGACATTTGGCGGCTCATTGACCAAATCGCGCGCCAATTCAACGCCATCAGCGACGGCTTCCCAGGATTTCCAGGCGGCTTTGGCAGCCTTTTCGTCGTCTGCGATAATCGTGACAGATTTCAGGGTCGGCTTTTTCGCGTCATCAAGTGTCGTGCGGTAGGCATCAAAGCGATAAGCGGCGAAGCGGCACCCCATGGCGAAGCGCGACGCGCCTTCTGCATCGGCAGCACTTTCCAGCGAAATCGTCAGGCCCGTTTCACCACCCGTCAGCAAGCTTTTGACGAGGCCCGCGCCTGCACGTTCCAGCGCATTGCCGTCAATCTTGGCTTTTTCACCGAGACCGAAAACGACGATGCGGTCAGCGTCCACGCCAGATGGCGCGACCAGTTCAACGAGCTGCCCAGCCTTTCCGGTAAAACGTGACGCCTTCATCGCGCGGCTGATCGCGCCGCCTGCTGAGGTGTCGAGCGCCTTGCCGACAACGGTCAGCGTACTCTTGTCGAAAGCCGGGACGGCAATGGAGCCTTTGGCGGAACCGGATGCAGCAAACTTGATCTTCATGGTCTATTCCCAAACAGCGACTGACCCGCGATTTTCCCGGAATCGGTCTACAAAGAAACTTCGTGTCGGCAGAAGTGGTATCCGATCAACGAGTGAGATAGAAGGCCACAGCCGCAGAAGTCACCGATACGCCATGATTCTCGTTCAGCGATACATGTTCAAACAAATGCTCGGACCGTTTTTGACGGCGTCCGCGGCATTTGCAGGTCTCGCCCTACTGACGCAAAGCCTGACCAATATCGAATTGATTGCCGAATACCGCGAGACCGCCCTCACCTTTTTAAAGGTTACTCTACTGGCCCTGCCGCAGCTGGTTGGCCTGTTATCGCCTTTTGCACTTTTTATTGCCGCCCTGGTCGGCCTCAACAGGATGATGAGCGACAGTGAGATCACTGTGGCATCGGCCTCGGGGCTCAGCCGATGGGGTGTCTTGTCGCCTCTGATCCGTCTGGGCGTATTGGCCATGATAGCCAATCTGGCGGTCAATCTCTTCATCCAGCCGCTCGCCTATCGTGAAATGCGAGAAAGCCTTTATGAATTACGGACCGACGTTGCGGCCAGCCTGGTCCGGCCCGGTTCCTTCTCCCGGCTCGGTGCGGGCGTCACCCTCTATGCCCGCGATACTGATTCTGGCGGCCATATGCGCGATGTCTTCATCAATGATTCGCGCGATCCGGATGGCACATCAACCTATGTCGCACGCGAAGGCGTAATCGTGCGCACAGCAGACCGCCCTGTCATGGTGCT
>CAXBKM010000435.1:0-1715 GCA_963976265.1 uncultured Maricaulaceae bacterium | reverse complement strand
ACGCTCTTTGACAGCCTGTCGGTCTGGTTTCAGAGCGTGTTGGAGCAGGCCCTTTCAGTCGCAACACTGTGGCAAATCGGGATCATTGCGCTAGCGGGCGTGGCCGGATGGCTGTTGTCGCGCCTGCCGAACAGGCGCCTGCATGCAGCGGCCGAAGCCCGGGGCCGTCCGGACGCGTTGGCGCGTATCTACCTGTCGCTGGCGAGCGTCCTGTGGCCGCTGACAAGTGTAGCGTTCATCTGGGCAGCCTTTGGCGGATTTGCGCTTGCCGAGTTGCCAAATGTGACCCTTCGCATTGCGGCAAGCCTGTTGGCCGCGTGGGTCGTTATTCGCCTGCTTACGGCGAACATGAAGAAGAGTTTCCTGACGCGCGCGATCGCCCTCGTCGCGTGGACGGTGGCGGCGCTCTACATTCTGCGCTGGCTGGAACCGACCGTGACCGCGCTGAACGATTTCCAGATTCCGATCGGCAAGAATTCGATTTCAGCCTGGCGCATCCTGACCAGTGTGGCGATTGCCATCGTGGCGCTGTGGTTGGGGCGGCTTGCTGGCGCCACAGCCCAGTCGCAGCTGAGATCCAACAGTCGGCTCAACCCTTCAATGGCCGGCTTGCTGGGGCAGGTGGCGAATATCCTGCTGATGATTGTGGCGATTGCCATCGCATTGCAGACCGTTGGTGTGAACCTGAGCGCGCTGACGATCTTCTCTGGTGCGCTTGGCGTGGGTATCGGCTTTGGTCTTCAGTCGATTTTTTCCAACTTCATCTCCGGCATCATCATCCTGATCGAGAAATCAGTGAAGGTGGGGGACTTCATCGAGTTGCAATCTGGCGTGACCGGGCTGGTGAGTGAAATCAATATCCGCTCCACCGTCGTCACCACCAATGACAATGTCGATATCCTCGTACCCAATGAGGAATTCATCAAGGCGCAGGTGATCAACTGGACCCTTCGCGAGGCCCGCCGCCGGACGCATATCAAGTTTGGCGTTGCCTATGGCACAGACAAGGAAATCGTGCGTCAGGCGGGCATGGAAGCGGCGGCGGAAGTGCAATGGACGCTGGAGAACATGGGCCCGCGCATGCCGCAGGTCTGGCTGACCGGGTTTGGGGATTCCAGCCTGGATTTCGAACTCGTGGTCTGGCTGACGGAAGAGGCGGTGAAGAAGCCGTCGAAAGTTACCGCCGACTATAACTGGGCGCTGCATTCGGCGCTGGAGCGTCACGGGATCGAAATCCCGTTCCCCCAGCAGGATCTGCACCTTCGGTCATCCGACGCGCTTCGCGTGCGGGTCGAGACAGCCGGGCCGGGCGATACCAAACCCGCAACGGAAAAAGCCCCCGAAGAATAACTCCGGGGGCTTTCCTGTTCGTCGCTTTTTGCCGTCTGGGGTCAGCCGGCGATGCGACGCACATAGTCGTATTGGCTCTTCTTCGTGTCGCGCTTGCGCGCCGGCTGGAACGCCACTTTCGCATGCTCGCTGCAGTACGGGCCGCAATCGGACTTGCGACCGCAAAAGGCGAATTTCGGATCAGCCGGATCACCGATTGGCCATTTGCACATTGAATCGCGCAGCGTGAGGATGGTGGCGGCGCCGCCATCGGCCAGTTTGAGCGGTGGCAGGGGCGCGATCATCGCCGTGCGCTCGACAGGTTTGGCCTGTTCGACCGGTGCCGTAACAGCCGGTGTCGGCATCGTGACGCTGCCGTCCGGCAT
>CAXBKM010000434.1:0-1718 GCA_963976265.1 uncultured Maricaulaceae bacterium | reverse complement strand
ATCCGCATCATGTGCGCCGTTACAACAAGCGTCAAAGTTAAGGCGGGCAGGAAAGCACGATAAAGCTTCTCTCCCAGGCCGCTGTCCGGGTCGATACGCGCCATCGACGGGAACAGCCCTGACTGGGCGAACACGAAGATCAGGATGTAGGCGACAAAGAATTCCGGAAAGGAGATCGACGTCAGCGCGAGGGCATTGACGCCGCGATCAAAGATCGTGTTGCGGAAAAGTGCGGCCAAGATACCCAGAACTAATGACAGTGACACCGCGATTACCGCGGCATAAAGCGCGAGGAACAGCGTATTGCTGAGCCTGCCGGAAATCAGGTCCGCGATGGGGCGTTTGTTGGCCAGCGACGTGCCGAAATCGCCCTGCAAAGCGCCGCCCAGCCAGTTCAGGTAGCGGGTGCGCGCGGGCAGATCGAGGCCAAGCTCATGCCGAAACGCTGCCACGGTTTCCTCTGTCGCCGACTGGCCGAGAACCGCCCTTGCCAGATCGCCCGGTAACATCTCGGTTGCCAGAAAAATGACGAGTGTAATGGCAAACAGCGTCAGCAACCCCAAAGCCAGACGCTTCGTAATCATTGCCCAGACCATCGCCATTTCCTCATCTCCCGTTATGTATTGCAGCGAATTTTCGGCCACCTGTCATAGCCCAAACCGGTCGGTTTCAGGCGTATCGCCCATCGCCATGCGGAGCTTTGCGTTGCAGTCGGTCCCTCGCGTCACAGATCGGACGGCCGTCATTATTGTGGAAATGCCTAAACGCACTACCCAGCAACAGCTTGTGCGGCCTTGGCAATTGCTGCGTCCGTCAGCTCAAAGTCCGCTTCGGTCAGCGCAAGATGCGAATAGGTCTTGCCGGGCGATTTGAAGATGCCGTTCTCGCGCAGCACGGCGTTGAAGCGGGCGTTCTTGGCGGCGTTCGCGCTGACCACATCGCGGTAGCTGCAAACGTCACGATCGGTGAAGACCACGTCGAACAATGTCTCATGGCCGACGATCCGGTGGGCGATGCCCGACGCGTCCAGATGTTTGCGATAGATGCCCATTACGCATTCGCCATTCGCCTTAAGCTGGTCATAAGCCCCTTCGCGGCGCAGGATTTCCATCGTCTTCAGACCCGCCACCGCCGCCACGGGATTGCCCGAGAGCGTGCCCAGCATCATCAGCCAGCGATCGGCGCCGACGATGGTCTTGTCGAAATGATCCATGATGACGCGCCGCCCGGCGACGGCGGCAAGGGGAAACCCACCGCCGATGATCTTACCCAGCGTGCAGACATCCGGGATGACGCCGTAAGCCGCCTGCGCGCCGCCATAGGAAAGGCGGAAGCCGGTCACGACCTCGTCAAAGATAAGCACGATGCCATAGCGGTCACACAGGTCCCGCACCGTCTGGAGAAACCCCTGCGTAGGCGGAATGATACGCTGCAAGGGTTCGACGATGATGCCGGCAATCTGGTCACCCCGCTCTGCCAGCAGGCTTTCCAGAAAATCAACATCATTGAAGGGTGCTATCAGCATTTCATTGCGCACCGCTTCGGGGATACCTGCACTGTCGGCCACGGCCTGCGGAAAATTCACCAGACGCGTGGGCGCAAGACTCATCTGCGCTTCGGCAGACATGCCGTGATAGCCGCCCTCGAACTTCAATATCTTATCACGGCCCGTATAGGCGCGGGCGAGGCGCATCGCATACATATCCGCCTCGCCCCCC
>CAXBKM010000433.1:0-1719 GCA_963976265.1 uncultured Maricaulaceae bacterium | reverse complement strand
CTTTTACGAGCGCGCCCTGAACCGTGCACGTGAATATCAATATGTGCGCGTCATTGAATCAACAGCGCAACAGGCCGGGTGGATACGGGTACGCGCCGGTGACGGGCCGGGCGCGGTATCGCTGGCTGATGAATCCCTGCGCGCAGCCAGTATGATAGGCGACAATGCCAATGAGGCAGACGCCCTGATCCTCGGTGTCGCCGCCTATGATTTGACCGGTCAGCATGACGTCGTTGAAGACTATGCAACGCGTGCATTGGCGATTGTTGACGCGCGCGAGAATGTTTCGCCAGACGTCTTTGGCTATCTGCACGGCGCGCTGGCCCTTATTCGCTATCGTGAAGGCAATCTGGACGCCGCCGAAGCCCATACGCAACACGCGCAGGCGTTCTACAGCCAGACGACGGATTTTGATCAAATGGCGCTTCATGCGAGCCGCATGGCGACGATTCTCGAAGCGCGTGGAGATACCGTCACTGCCTGCGACCATCTCGGCGATGCTGTTGCCTGGTATGTACTGGCGGCCAATGAAGACGATACGCAGGCCATGCGAAACCGGCAGGCCACGATTGGTTGCTCTCGCGGTTAGCTGCAAATCTCCCATTCACCCATGTCGAGATGAAAGTGATCAGCGTGGGCGGCATTGTAGTCCGGCCCCAATACGCCGCGAAATAGCGGGCAGGACCCGTCACGCACCGCGCGCAGGAAAGCGGCGCGCTCATCATCCCGGTCCCAGTGGCGGACCCCGACCTCGCGCCCATCGGCCAGGCGAAAACCGGCCACATCAATCGCATTGGCACTAGCATGTTCAGACCAGCTGCCGGCCTGCGAATTATTTACCCGCCGGCAGGCAAATGTGCCGTAATGGACAATCTCAACCACATCAGATCCGAGATGTTCCAGGGCAGCGGGGCGAACGACTTCACGCTCCCAGACATAAAGCGCGGCCGCCAAGGCACACGACGCGACTTCGGGCTCAGGTGTCGCATAATCGAGATTGGACTGTGTTACTTGAACCGCAGCATCCCAGCCGCAGGCCGACCCGGATCGCGGTGCGCGCGGCTCCATGGGTGTATAATTCATGTCCGAGCCATCCAGCGCGGCATAGCAGGCCACAGGATCGCCACGCAGAGCCGCGATATGGTCATAGGAAAATCGGCCAATCGGCTCATCAAGCCGGGCTTCACCCCAGGGTTTGTCGCCCTCTGGCAGGCGATCAATATGCACAAAGACCGCGACGGCACCGAGAATACCCAGCATCAAGATTGAACCACGCGCGGCAATCTGTGCGGCCAATGGCATGCCAGACCATTTCTTTTGGGAGCGTCGCGGCGCCGGGCGCCCCGGTTTTTGCCGGGGACCAAGGGTTTTGGAGGGGCGCGAGTCAGCCATGTTGTGGGTTCTATACAGCCGGTTATGGCGATTTAGGGGCGGGTCAGACCAAAAATCAGCGAGTCGCGCACCCCCAGATGGGTTTCCCACTCAGCCTTCAACAAGCCTTCGCGTTCAAAGCCCAGCGCTTTTAGCAAGCCGATCGAACCGGCATTGTCCGGGTCAGTGTCGGCCCAGATCCGGCGCAATTTTCGCGCTTCAAAGCCGTGCTCCAGCACACGCGCCGCCGCCTCGCGCGCCAGGCCCTGGCCCTGAAAATCGGGGCGCATCATATAGCCGATCTCGGCAACGCCCTCCTTGCTGTCCATCAGAATAACCCAGCCGAGC
>CAXBKM010000432.1:0-1723 GCA_963976265.1 uncultured Maricaulaceae bacterium | reverse complement strand
ATGAAGATTTGATCGATCTTGAGAAGCTACGGGTCAAGCAGATCGAGGATGGCGAGGATCCGATCAAGCGCGCCGATATCGCCTATGCATTGGGCAAGGCTTATGATGATTTGGGCGAACACGCGATATCTGCGCGCCGAATCAAGGAAGGCGCCGAACTGATCCATAGAGCCAATCCCTATGATGCCGGGGGCTATCGCCGCCGCATCAACGGATTGATCGCGCTTTATGATTCGAAACTCGTGTCGCGCTTTGAAGAGGGCGGCCTGGCCGATGCCCGTCCGATTTTTGTTTTGGGGCCGCCGCGCTCCGGGACAACCCTGGTCGAGGCCATTTTGGGCGCACACCCGGATGCCGAACCGGGCGGTGAGCACAAATTATTGTGGCTGGCATGTCTGCCACTCGACGAACAATTGGGTGGCGGACTGGAGCGTTATCTGGACAAATCGGATTCGTCCGACCCCTGGGCGGCGCTGGGTGAAAATTATGTCGGTAAGGTCGCGGACCGTTTGGGTGATGCCAAGCGCTGGACGGACAAAAACCTCTACAATGTGGAGCGGGTTGGCGCCGCAGCCCTGGCCCTGCCTGCGGCCAAATTCATCTGGTGCCGCCGTGACCCGATGGATGTGGCCTGGTCGGCTTATCGGACGCGCTTTTCGCAGGGCAATCTGTGGAGCTATGACCCGGACGGCATTGCGGCCTTCCTCAGCGATTATGATGCCCTGATGGAGCATTGGGCCTGCCTCTTCCCGGATCGGATTCTCGAAGTGCGCTATGAGGATTTGGTGACGCGGCCCGACAGCGAGATTCCACGTCTGCTGGACTTTGCTGGTTTGAGCGACGACCCGGTGACGCGCCAGTTCCACGAAATAGATCGTGCTATCGCGACGGCCAGCCTCGCGCAGGTCCGAAAGCCGATCAATGACAAATCAATCGGGGCCTGGAAGCGCTTTATGCCGGAGCTTTCAGCCTTGCCCGAAGCGCTGGAAAAAGCCGGACTGGTTTTTGAAAGCTAGCGCGTCTGACGGATCGCTTCGGCCAATGCGATGCCGGCGGACACGGTGACGTTCAGCGAACGTGTTTCGGCACGAATCGGGATGCGCACCCGCGCGTCGGCGGCGACGGCAACATCATCTGGAACACCGGCGGACTCGCGACCGAACATCAGCCGGTCTGTGGTCTGAAATGTAAAATCCCAGAGATCCGTCGCGCCCGCTGTCGTGAAAAGCACCAGCCGTCCATCATGCGGTTTGGCGTGATAACGATCCCACGAATCATGGCGTGTCACATTGATCAAGGGCGCATAATCCAGTGCTGCACGCTTTAACGCGCGGTCTGTCAGTGGGAAGCCGCACGGCTCGATAATATCGACCGGCGTACCAAAACAGGCCGCCAGACGGATTGCGCCGCCAAGATTTTGCGGAATATCCGGTTGAAAAAAAACGATCCGCATTCTAAGCCGCGCTATTGATATCGTTTAACGGCCTGCGGCGCTGTGCCGCTATGCCGGAATGACGACAAGGTTTATGTTGAGGGCTAAGCACGTTCACCAGAGCGCGCTTGTCGTCAAGCGGGGGATCAGCGTTTGTTTTCGCAAGCGCGATCAAGAAACAGGAAATGGGGTCGGCAGTGACGGACCAGAACGCTCAGGAACCAAGCCGTCGCGATTTTATTTATATCGCGGCAGGTGGTGCAGCAGCAGTGGGCGGGGCCATGTTCCTCT
>CAXBKM010000431.1:0-1729 GCA_963976265.1 uncultured Maricaulaceae bacterium | reverse complement strand
GTCGCGCGCTCAATCAGTGAGCGGACAGCCAGCTGGATAGGCTCCATGGAGCGTCCACCGGCAGAGATGTCGACAACTGCATCGCCCCAGAAGCTGAATACGCCGGCACTGATTTCGCGGCCGATGATCTGCTTCTGATAGGAAATGACATCCACGACTTCCATCGTGCGCGTATTGATGAGGCGAAGATCGATACCGACATTCATCACATACATGCGCGCATTGAAGACGCCGGTTGGATCAGAGGTCAGACGATTGCCGCCCAGCACATCCACGCCTTGCGAGCGGATATTATAGTTCAGTTCCGTGATGCCGCCGATCAGATGAAAGTCAGATCCGGGGATCGAGCCGGCATAAATCTGACGATAGCCTTCGCCGCCGCGATCCGCTTCGTCGCCGATCAAGCGGTTGTTGGCGTATCGCATTTCCAGTTCCGACACGGATGTATCGAAACGTTCGACCAGATTGACGCCAGCCTTGGAGAAAGCCGAGATCGCCATCAGGGAAGCGCCTTGGGTAATCGCCGGGCCACCTTCAGGGCCGACCGCACCGGTATAGTCAGACAGCCGACCCACCGCGATACGCGGCGAGGTGGCACCCTGGCGCCGCGCATAATCAGCCAGGCATGTCAGGGCTTCTGAATAGGGCGTTGGGTTTGGCGTCACCGGCGCATTGCCAATCGGTGTCGCATACAGACCGTCGCCACCCGAATTGGGCGTAACGGCGCAGCCAGCGAGCGCAACAGCGCCCAGTGCTGCTGCGAGAAAACGTTTGGTCATCATTCTGCGACCTCCGGTTCTTCCGGACCACCTGTGTCGGCGGTCGCGGTGACATTGCCATTATTGGTTTGTGTCGAATTGACGATCACGGTGTTCCAGCTGCCATTGACGACAACATTCAACTGATTGCCGATCGCGGTCGCACTGGATGTGCGACGCGCACTATTGGATGAGCTGGTCCCGCCGACACCGCCCGTGCCCTGCATTTCAGCCTGAACACCGACGCCTGTCTGCATCACGCCATTGGTGACGACACGATTATTGTTCGCGTCGCGTGTGCCGGCCTGATAGGGCTGAGAGGTCTGGCCCTGACTTGTACCCCAGGGGCGCTGGAACTCGCTGGCGCTCTGTGCGAGTGCCGGAGCCGCAGATAAAGTCGCCATGGCGACCGATATAAACAGTGTTGTCTTGCGCAACGTCATAATCCCGTATCCTCTTCCTATGAGGTTTCTGAAGGTGAGTGGTGCAACCGCCATGCCACCGGGGGAAGTGCCGGGAAGCCTTTCTCCTATGAGGCGAAAACCTTTTGTTAAGTGTATTGGGCCGAATCGAAACGTGCTGAAAAAGGGAAAGCCGCCATGACTGTGCCAAGGCGAGACACACCGGTGTTCAATCATATGTCTCCGGCCATTTTGGTCCTGGCGGTCATCATGGTTGGCGTGTTCCTGCTCGGCACACTCTCATTCCCGTTCCTGCAAGCCAGCTACCAGATCGGTGCTCTGGTGCCGGGCCATGTTTCGGCGGACCCCGGCCGGGTCGAGGTCTGGTGGCCCTGGCTAATTCACGTCTTCCTGCACGCCGGGTGGATGCATTTGATTCTCAACACAATGGCCTTGCTTGCCTTCGGTTCGGCGGCGGCACGCGCCTTTGGAGACTCTGTAAAGGGGCAGGCGGGGTTTTTGCTGTTCTTCTTTGTATGCGCAGTTGCGGGGGCGGCGGCTCAATTTATG
>CAXBKM010000430.1:0-1729 GCA_963976265.1 uncultured Maricaulaceae bacterium | reverse complement strand
TCCAGACCGCCACTATCGAAAGACACACCCTTGCCGATAATCGCCAGGCGCGGCGCATTTTTATCGCCCCACTCCAGCTCGATCAGGCGCGGCTCTTCGTCGGCAGCCCGTCCAACGGCGTGGATCATGGGGTAATTGTCGGTCAGAAGCTGATCGCCCTGCGTCACCTTTACCGTCGCGCCATATTGATCGGCGACGGCTTCGACTGCGGCTTGAATGCCTTGCGGTCCCATGTCCTCAGCGGGCGTATTGACCATGTCGCGCGCCAGGAAAATCGATTGCGCAATTCGTGTGGCTTCGGCTGCGTCCGCACCGTCGATGGCGACCAGGCGCGCAGGCGCACGCGATGATTTCTTGTAGCGATCAAACCGATATGACCCCATCGCAAAGGCGATCATGACGCGGGTTGGATCCAGCGTGTCAGGCAGGCCGCTGATCGCCCAGTCACAGGCTTCCAGGTAATAGGCCGCGCCGCCGAATGCCATCGGATACTCACCGGAGCCCAAACCAATCAGGGCATCCGCGCCGCTCCCCTCGGGCAGAACAAGCATTTCCCCTGACGATGCCTTGAATCCGGTACGCGTGACGAAGGCTCTTGCATCTTCGCTGAGAATGGCCATGTCGGCGTCCATTTCGCTGGCGCGAACACAATGCAGGCCCTTGGCTTTGTCAGACGCCTTGGCAAAAACTTGAGACACCGGGGAAACTCCTCATTCACGCTACGATCAACCGTCATCAACTTGTTAAGGCATTCTTGACGGCCCGGCGAGAGACTCCCTGCATGCGGCGCGAATCGCAAGAGGTCGAAACCATGACGACAGTACGAAATATGAAATCCTGGATTATCCTGCCCTTGCTGGCGGGTTCGCTGACAGCGTGCGCGACATCGCGCACAGCTGGCGAGGACGAAGTGGCCGCCGGATTGTCGGCGCGGGCCTCCATCGTCCCGTCGACTCAAGCCGAACGGGAAGCCATTCGCAGTCAGGACCTGCTCAGCCAGGCGGCATTCTGGGCCGAGGCCCATGAACTGAACCCGGCGGACCGTGAAGCGGCCATCGAGCTGTCAACTGTCTTGCGCCGCCTTGGCAGTACACGCCAGGCCGAGGAAACGGCCCGGCAGGCCATGGCGCTATTCCCGAACGATCCCGATATTCTGTTCGCCTATGGAACGGCCATGATCGCCGAAGGGCGGGGCATGGCGGCGATTGAGCCGCTGGCACGCGCTGAAGCGGCCCGGCCCGACGACTGGCGCATCAAGAATGCCTTGGGTGTGGCCTATGAATCTGCCGGAATGCCCGAAGAGGCCCGCACCCGCTTTCGTTCTGCTTTGAACGCAGCGCCGACCGAACCGTCCATCCTGTCAAATCTGGCCTTGTCCTATGCAATGGCCGGTGATCCTGAACAGGCTGAAACTCTGTTGCGGGACGCCATCGGTCGACCGGGCGCGGGCGCCACCATACGTCAGAATCTGGCCCTGGTGATTGCCCTGCAAGGCCGTTTTGACGAGGCCGAAACGATGGCGCGCGTGGATGTCTCGCCGGCTATGGCTGAATCCAATCTCGCCTATGTGCGTGCCATGTTGACCAGCCAGCGTCGCTGGGATGCCATTCGCGGAGACGACGGCGCGCCTTGATCAGCCATGCCCTGTGGGTTTGGGCGGCGCGTCAGTGATTTTTTCTTCAATGACTTTGAGCGGCAATTGGGTTTTGAGCTCGGGCGTAATCAACGT
>CAXBKM010000429.1:0-1738 GCA_963976265.1 uncultured Maricaulaceae bacterium | reverse complement strand
GCGTGATGAGGATGCGCGCCGATCGTGCACCATATATCGTCATAACGGTCCGCGACCGCAGAAACTGCGTCAAAATCGGCAAGTTGGCAGCAAATCGTAATCATGGATGATACGCCAGACTGGCGCGCTCGCTCGATGACGTCATCGAGATCGTCAGCAAACATTTCACCATGCAGATTGACGTGACTATCCACCCACATCAGTGGGCCTCTTGGGATCGCGACGCGCTCTGCAGGCGTCCAAATGCGCTCAGACAGGCCTGTTTGGGATCAAGATAGAGATTGTCGGCGTCGGCAAACAAATCCTGCAATTCCTGCCAGGCGCTGGCCCAGTTTTCGGGGTCTTGCCCGTCGCGCGCCGCGGACCGGGCCCCCTCTGCCGCGCATTCGATTAGACGTTCAAAGGCTTGTGCACGCCGGGCTTCACTGCCCTTTCCGCTCAGGCGCGCGGCGAAGCGACGGGCCTTGCCAATATCCAGCTTGGGCAATGATGCCATAACGGCCTGTAAATCGGATTCGATTTCATCGGCGCCAACTTCAAGAAAGCCAATCGCGCGACCAGGGCAGCCATGATTGCGGAGCGCGGCATCACCGGCCGCCTGAGGCGGGTAATTGTGCGCCCTGACCAGCCAATCGGTTGTTTCCGTGATTGATGGTGCTTTCAGTGTAAGCAATCGGCATCGCGAGCGGATTGTTGGCGGCAGACGACCGATGGAATCGGCGACCAGAAAAAGCGCGCCTTTCTGCGGTGGCTCTTCAAGAGTTTTTAGTAATGCGTTGAAGGAACTACGATTCATCTCATCAATTTTGTCGATTATCGCGATACGCCAACCGGGCTCACCCGCACTCTTTGAGAAGAAGCCCGGGGCTTTCCGGGCTTCGGCAATCGTGATTTCAGCGCGCCAACGCGAGCGTTTGTCATCCCAGGGGCGACGAATGATCAACATGTTGGGATGGGATTGCGCCGCGATTTTGCGGCTGGCCGCAGCTTCGGGGTCAACCGATAAGCCCTCGCCTGCCGGCTTTGCGCCCAGCATGTAGCGCGCGGCGCGATATGCCAGCGTCGCCTTGCCAACACCCGGCGGCCCGGTGATCAACCAGGCATGATGCATCCGGCCACTGTCGAACGCGTCACGGATGGCCTGTTCTGCCTCCGTATTGCCAAACCAGTCATGGGTCTCGCGCGGATGCCGGCATCCCGGTCGCCGGTCTGACTCATCGGGGCGTTCTTCGGTCATGACGCCGCAGCCAGCAAGCGATTATTGATCGCCGTCATGGCCGCGTCTTTCAAAGCCTCAGGCGCAAGATTGCCGTCTATCACGACACAGCGCTCCGGTTCGGTCTCTTCGAGTGCCAAAAAAGCCGCGCGCAGACGGTCATGAAAACCGTCATCAAACGTCTCAAATCGAGTTGCGTCTTCGCCGCGCGCGACTGTGCGGGCCAGGCCATCACGCGGGTCCAGATCAACAATCAGTGTCAGGTCCGGTTTCAGATCGCCGAGAGCGGCACGGTGAAGGCTGTTCAGACGGTCCGCATCGACACCGCCCGCTGCGCCCTGATAGGCGCGCGTTGAATCGGCAAAGCGATCGCAGATCACCCAATCGCCGCGTGCCAGAGCAGGTTCGACGACGCGTTCGATATGATCAACCCGCGCGGCATAGAATAACAGGGCTTCGGTCAGGGGCGACCAACGGTCACCCGCACCGGTCAGCAGCAAGTCCCGGATTGCCTCAGCGCCT
>CAXBKM010000428.1:0-1759 GCA_963976265.1 uncultured Maricaulaceae bacterium | reverse complement strand
GTGCCGCCGGCGCCCGGCAGGAGGCCGATCTTGGCTTCCGGCAGGCCGAATTGCAGCTTCGGATTGTCATTCGCCGCAACGCGATAATGACAGGCCAGCGCCACTTCGAGACCGCCGCCGAGGGCGAGGCCATTCAGCGCAACGGCCACCGGCTTGCCGCAGGTTTCCAGTTCGCGCAGCGTCTTGTTGAGCGAAAAGCCGCGATCGAATTGCGCCTTTTTCAGCTCTGCTTCGGACATGTCCGCAGGCGACTTTCCGGCGCCAGCGCTCTGGTTCATTTCACCAAGATCCGCCCCGGCGCAAAAGCCGCTCGGCTTGCCCGACGAGATCACCAGGCCCTTGATGGCGTCATTGGACGCGACTTCCTTGGAGATTGCGATGATATCAGCGACAGCTTTTGCCGTCAGCGTGTTCATGCTGCGGCCTGGCACATCAAAGACTGCGTGCGCAATGCCGTCACCATCGACGTCCCAACCGAATGTTTCGAGTTCCATATCGTGTATTCCGTTCGTCTGTATCTTGATTAAACGCGTTCGATGATCGTGGCGGTGCCCATGCCGGCGCCGACGCAGAGGGTGACAAGGGCGGTTTCCTTGCCGGAGCGCTCCAATTCGTCGACCATCGTGCCCAGGATCATGCCGCCGGTCGCGCCGAGCGGGTGGCCCATAGCGATGGCGCCGCCATTCACGTTCATCTTTTCATGCGGGATGTTGAGGTTCTGCATCATCAGCAGCACAACCGAGGCAAAGGCTTCATTCAGTTCGTACAGGTCGATGTCACTGGCTTCCATGCCGGCCTTCTTAAGGACCTTCTGGGACACATAGGTCGGGCCGGTCAGCATGATGCCCGGCTCGGAACCGATGGACGCCATGGCGCGGATGCGCGCGCGCGGCTTGAGGCCGAACTTCTCGCCCATTTCCTTCGAGCCGAACAGGACCGCTGAAGCACCATCCACGATACCGGACGAGTTACCGGCATGGTGCACATGATTGATCGCTTCCAATTCAGGATAGCGCTGCTTGATGACTTCATCGAAGCCCATCGCGCCCATGCCAGCGAAAGACGGGTTCAGTGCGGCGAGCGACTGCATGTCAGCGTCCGGGCGCATGTGCTCGTCATGTGCCAGCTGGATGCCGCCCATCTGATCTTTTACCGGAACAATGGACTTGGCAAAGCGGCCCTCTTTCCAGGCAGCTGCTGCACGCTTCTGGCTTTCGACGGCAAACGCATCAACGTCATCACGCGAGAAACCATACTTGGTGGCGATCGTGTCAGCGCCGATGCCCTGTGGCGCAAAATATGTTTTCAAGGCAACTTGCGGATCAGACGACCACGCACCACCGGACGCGCCCATCGGCACGCGGCTCATGCTTTCAACGCCGCCGCCGATGGCCATATCGGCCTCGCCGGTCATGACCTTCGACGCGGCCATATTACAGGCTTCGAGGCCAGAGGCGCAGAAGCGATCAACCTGAACGCCTGCAGTCGTTTCGGCGTAGTCGGCGTTCAGTACAGCAACGCGCGCGATGTCTGCGCCCTGCTCGCCAACCGGGCTGACACAACCAAGAACCACGTCATCGACATTCGATGTATTGAGTTCGTTCCGGTCACGGATGGCTTGCAAAACCTGGGTCGCAAGGCTCAGCGCAGTGATCTCATGCAGCGATCCGCTTTTCTTGCCTTTACCGCGGGGCGTGCGCACCGCGTCGTAGATATAGGCTTCAGTCATTGGAGAGGCTCCTTCTAAACATAAAATCAG
>CAXBKM010000427.1:0-1764 GCA_963976265.1 uncultured Maricaulaceae bacterium | reverse complement strand
CAAAGCCCTCCTCAAATCCTTCGGCGCACCCGTCTCTGACGGCCATATGGCGCTCAATGCCCGCGACGCAGAGGCCGCTGCCAAAATGCTGCCCGGCCCGGTCTGGGTGGTGAAATCGCAAATCCATGCCGGTGGGCGCGGCAAGGGCAAGTTCAAGGAATCCAGCGCCGGTGAAGCGGGCGGTGTACGCTTGGCCAAATCGGTCGCCGAAGCGCGCGACATGGCTGATCAAATGCTGGGCGCGACGCTGGTCACCAAACAGACCGGCGAGGCCGGAAAACAGGTTCAGCGCGTTTATATCGAGGACGGCGCGGATATTGCCCGCGAGCTCTATCTCTCGCTTCTCGTTGATCGCGCGACCAGCAAGGTCGCCTTTATCTGTTCCACCGAAGGCGGGATGGATATTGAGGGCGTCGCCGCCGAAACGCCGGAGAAGATCCACACCATTCATGTCGATCCGGCCGCTGGTTACAGCGCCTATGTGGGCCGCCGTGTGGCCGCCGCGCTCGACCTGGAAGGCGATCTGGTCAAGCAATGCGTCAAGCTGATGGGGATGCTCTATAAAGCCTTTGTCGAAAAAGACATGGCGATGCTGGAGATCAATCCGCTGATCGTCACCGGTGACAACAGGCTGCATGTCCTCGACGCAAAAATCGGCTTCGATGACAATGCGCTCTACCGTCATCCCGATCTGGTCGAATTGCGTGATCTGACCGAGGAAGATCCCAAGGAAATCGAAGCCTCGAAATATGATCTCTCCTACGTGGCGCTCGATGGTGATATTGGTTGCATGGTCAATGGGGCCGGGCTCGCCATGTCGACCATGGACATTATCAAGCTTTACGGCGCGGAACCGGCCAACTTCCTGGATGTCGGCGGTGGCGCGACCAAGGAAAAGGTCGCCGCGACGTGATCCCGGCCGATGATCTCGACGATGCGGCCCAGAAAATCGTCAAGGCGGTGAAGGGATAGGGCTTTTGCTCCAGGTCTTCCTCATTCTCATCCTGCCCGGGGCCATCGGTGCCGGTGCGGCCTGGTATCTGCGCGACCGCCTGCGCGCCATGCGCTGGAATATCTATGCCTTCACCCTGATCATGGGCCTGCTCGTGCCGTTTCTGCTTGGCCAGCTTGCCGCCCTGGCCCTGGTCAATGTGGTCAATGAGGCCATGGCGCTCGCAGCACCCTTGATGGCGGGCGTCGCTGCCGGGGCCAGCTGGTTCTGCTTTGCTGTCGGCTACAAGCTGACCGCGGGAGGCGGTGAAGGATGACCGCGCGCAGCGACTTCACCTTCTTCCATGAACACCGCGTGCGCTGGGCCGAAGTGGATGCGCAGGCCATCGTGTTCAACGCCAATTATTTTGTCTTCGTCGATTATGCGGTCAGCGAGTATTTCCGTGCCGTCGATCTGATGTGGGATCGCACCAAGGCGCTCGGCTTTGATTTCTTTACCGTCAATGCGAATTGCAATTTTCGCAGTCCTGCCGTTCTCGACGATCTCATAGAGATCGGCTTTCGTTGCAAACGTTTCGGTTCGTCGTCAGTGGAATACGAATATGCCGTCTATCGCGGCGATGACCTGCTCGCCGACGGGTCAATGACTTATGTCTGCGCGGATATCAAAACGCGCCGCCCGATCCCATTGCCCGACGCCTATACCCACGCCATCACCGCGTTTGAAAAAACGCCTGTCCAACTTAAAACCGCCGCTTAGGAAAACGCCATGTCCGTACTCGTCGACAAGAATACCAAGGTGATCACGCAAGG
>CAXBKM010000426.1:0-1765 GCA_963976265.1 uncultured Maricaulaceae bacterium | reverse complement strand
GTCCATAGCGAGCGTCCCTTCTTCAACGATCTGGTGTCCTTCATGATTTCCGGTCCGGTTGTCGTTCAGGTCCTCGAAGGCGACGACGCGATTGCCAAATACCGCAAGGTCATGGGCGCGACCAATCCCGAAGAAGCCGCCGAAGGCACAATCCGCAAGACGTTCGCTGAATCCATCGAAGCCAATTCGGTTCACGGTTCCGACGCGCCTGAAACCGCCGCTGAAGAAATCAAATATTTCTTCAACGACGATGAAATCGTCGGCTAGAGCTTTTTGCCCTTCCACGATCGGGAAGGTAATGGTTTGATCCGCAGTTAAATGCCCCGCCATAGTGCGGGGCATTTTCTTGTCCAAAGCCTACAAAACTTGACTCCCGCCTCCTTCCCCAATCACATGCGCCATCATGAGTTTTGGCGTTTTCACACTGTTTTCCCTGCTGGCGGTTTCGACACCGGCAGAAGATGTCTGTGGTGCGCTATCGGGTTCTGAAGCTTTGCTGGAGGCAACCGAAGGCCGCGTTCTCGTCATTGGCGAAATTCATGGCACCGAGCAGGTCCCGCAATTCATTCAAAGCCTGGCTTGCCTGTCCTTGGCGCGCGGCGAGTCGGTTGTGATCGGTCTGGAGCAGCCCGCAGATGAACAGGTGCGGCTCAATGCCTATCTGCAATCGGATGGTGATGCGGACGCACGCTCGGCGCTGATCGAGGCCTCCCCCTTCTGGACCTCATCATCGCTCGATGGGCGATCCAGCGAGGCCATATTCGGCATAGTTGAGTATGCGCGCGAACAGGCCGGAGAGGGCGAACCCCTTGCGGTGGCAGCGCTCGACTTTAGCCCTGAACATGACAGCGATCTGGACGCCGATCCGGCGCGCCGGGATCGTGCGATGTCACGGCGCGCGCTGGTACTCGCCGACGATTTTGACCGCGTGATCGCATTGGCCGGGAATATCCATGCCCGCCGAACCGCAGCGACTTTTGGTGATCGCCAGACCGAGACCATAGGCAGCGTATCGCCGCCTGAGCGCTTTGCATTCATCAACACGGTTTATGGTGTGGGCAGTGTCTGGAATTGCCGGATCAGTGATGGCGGCGCGCCGTCCTGCCGGGTTTATGGACGCTCGAATTCGCCGTTTTCGGGCGATCCCCGCTTAATCGGCGCCAGCGAGATCGAAGAGATGTCAGGGCGCAGTTTTTACGCTGACCCGTATGACTATCTGGTCTTTCTGGGTGAGGTCAGGGCATCTCCGCCTGCCGTCCGGGCGGCCCGTGAGCAATCCGTTGCGCGCCAGGATTAGGCTGGCTTGATCAGCGTTTCGCCACATTTTGCTTTTAGCTGAACCGGCCAGTAACGACAAAGGTCACCCGCGATGAGCGATCATTCAAGGCATTACAGTGATGCGGCATTTGCCGAGAAACTCGGCAAGATCAGCGGCGTCAGCGAGTTGTTCGACGGGTCGCGGCGTCTCTACCGGATTTTGAAAAGCCCGGATACGCCGCGCTGGGTCAAGCTGATGTGTCTGTCCGCGCTCGGCTATCTGATCCTGCCGACCGATGCTGTGGCTGACATTATTCCTGTCGCCGGCTTGGTCGATGATGCCGCGCTCATCACCGCTGCCATTACGGCGATTGGTTCGCGCTGGGACAGTGACGAGGCCGATACAGAACCTCCCCATGACCCATAACTTCCTCTCCTCTTTAAAATGGGAGAGGGAAAACGACGTTTGGCGCATCACCGATTGCGTCCCGCGGAGGCTGCGGGCAAA
>CAXBKM010000425.1:0-1767 GCA_963976265.1 uncultured Maricaulaceae bacterium | reverse complement strand
GTGAACGGTAAATCCCTGACCGAAATTCCGGACGGACATGAAAGCCTGGTCCTCGCGATGGGATGCTTCTGGGGCGCGGAGCGACTGTTTTGGGAAATAGCGGGCGTTTATTCGACCTCGGTCGGATATGCGGGCGGCGTCACACCCAACCCGACCTATTCTGAAGTCTGTTCTGGCGCGACAGGTCATGCCGAAGTGGTGCGCGTGGTTTTCGACCCGAATACCGTATCGCTGGAAGATCTGCTCAAAGCATTCTGGGAAGGCCATGACCCGACCCAGGGCATGCGCCAGGGCAATGATGTCGGCACCCAGTATCGGTCGGCGCTTTACTGGATCAATGACGACCAGAAAGCGCGGATCGAGATGTCACGCGACATGTTCCAAAGCGCACTGGACACCGCCGGACGCGGCGCGATCACAACTGAAATCGCCAAGGCAGGCCCCTATTATTTTGCGGAAGACGACCATCAGCAATATCTGGCCAAGAATCCGGGCGGCTATTGCGGTCTGCGCGGAACCGGCGTTGTCTGTGCGATCGGAGCTGAGCCCAGCCCGGCTTAACGGTCCCGTGCAGAGGTCAAGATGCCACGCTATCCAAGCCTGAAACCGGATGATCATCTCGAAGCCCTGTTCCGGCGCTTTCCGCGCGGGGTGAAGCCTCTGCTGGAATTGCATGATGCCTTGATGCGCGAGGATTCGCATTTAAGCGTGGCCGAGCGTGAATTGATCGCCGCCTATGTGTCGGGCCTGAATGCCTGCGCCTTTTGTTTTGGTGCCCACAAGGCGATGGCCCAGGCCTTTGGTGTTGACCCGGCCCTGATTGATAAACTGGTTACCGGCGGTCCGGCTCAGTCGGGCATTGATGAAAAGCTGGTACCCTTGCTCGATTATGTCCGCGTGATCACGCTTGAGCCGTCGAAAATGACCGATGCCATGGCAATGTCCGTCTATGCAGCCGGATGGAGCGAGGACGCGCTCTATGATGCGGTCGCCGTGGCTGCTCTCTATGCCTATATGAACCGGGTTCTGGACGGGGCCGGGATCGAGCCCAAACCTCTCTTTGCTGCGCCCACCGAAGACGAGCTCAAAGCCCGGCGCGAGGGTGATTATGTCGGTTGGGGCCGCAAGGCGGGTTTGATCGACGGCGCATCATGACGCGGCTCATTTGTTTTGACGTGGATTCAACACTGCTGGGCGTGGAAAGCCTCGATTTCGCGATTGCGATGAGCGGCACGTCCGGCGCGGCCCAAATGGTCGAATCCATCACCAATGCCGGAATGAGCGGGGCGATGGATTTGCGCACGTCGCTGACCGCCCGTCTGGATCTGGCGAAGTTTTCGCGCAGCGACGTGGCGCGCGCCGCCGTCGCTCTCAAGGATACGCCAACGCCGGGCATGGCCGATTTGCTGAACGATCTGCGTGCTTGCGGCGATCAGGTCGTGGCGGTGTCTGGCGGGTTTGAGGAATTGTTGCGCCTGGCCTTGCGCGATCTGGGATTCATACCGGCCGCCATCCGGACCAATCGTTTTGTCTGGAGCGGCGATTGTGTGGCCGGGTTTGAGACCGACAACCCGCTTTCGGAAAACGGCGGGAAAGCGATTATTCTCAAAGAATTGCAACGCCTGACCGAGGCCAGTGACGTCATTATGGTCGGCGATGGCATCACCGATGTCGAAGCCTTTGAAGCCGGTGCCGCACAGCGTTTTATCGGTTTTGGCGGTGTCGTGACACGCGATGCTGTTGCCGCCCGCGCGCCGGAATTTGCCG
>CAXBKM010000424.1:0-1768 GCA_963976265.1 uncultured Maricaulaceae bacterium | reverse complement strand
TGGGCCACATGATGCGCATTCAGCCTATTCGCCGGGAACCGCATATAGCCAAATTCCTAAAAGGCGAACTGTCAGGTTTCCCGTTCCACCATCATCGTCTTGATTTTGGCGATGGCCTTGGCGGGGTTGAGCCCTTTGGGGCAGACCTGCGTGCAATTCATGATCGTGTGACAGCGATAAAGCTTGAACGGATCATCGAGATCATCAAGCCGTTCGCCGGTCATTTCATCGCGGCTGTCAGCAATCCAGCGATAGGCCTGCAGCAGCGCGGCCGGCCCCAGATATTTATCGCCATTCCACCAATAGGACGGGCAGGCCGTCGAGCAGGACGCGCACATAATGCACTCATAAAGCCCGTCGAGTTCCTCGCGATCACTTTCAGTCTGGCGCCATTCCTTTTCCGGCGCAGGCGTTGTGGTTTGCAGATAGGGCTGCACATAGGCGTGCTGGGCGTAAAAATCGGTCAGATCGGGAATGAGATCCTTCACCACCGGTTGATGCGGCAGTGGCGAGACGGCAATGACGCCGGAAAACTCGTCCGCGCCCTTGGTGCAGGCAATCGTGTTGCGCCCGCCTATATTCATGGCGCAGGAGCCGCACACGCCCTCCCGGCAGGAGCGGCGAAAGGCGAGGCTGGCATCGACATTATTCTTGATCCAGATCAGCGCATCCAGAACCATCGGACCGCACTGATCCATATCAACGCTATACGTGTCCCAGCGCGGATTTTCGCCCGTGTCGGGATCATAGCGGTAAATCCGGTATTCACGGATATTGGTCGCGCCATTGGGGGCCGGCCAAATCTTGCCCTTGCCGACTTTGGAATTTCTTGGGAGTGCGAGTTCAACCATGTCTATTCGTCCTCTGACCCGTCACTATCGCTGTTCGTGTCTGAATTTTCGGTTTCGGTCATCTGGTCGGTCAGCCACAACTCGGTCACGGTCGCAATATCGCGCACATAACCGGCGGCTTCTTCAGCTGGAAAATCACCGCCCTCTTCACCGCGCAGCGCGCCGGCAATATCGGCGGCAGCTTCGTCAATGCGCGCCTCGAAGGCAGGCCATTCGACGCCGCCCTCTGGCATAACGCCATTGGATTGCAGGCGTTCGATCTCTGCGCCGACCATGGAGAGTGGCAGGTCGAAATTATCGCGGCCCGTCATTTCAGTGAACAGGGCGGGCGGCGTGTCCATCTGCGCAAAGGCGGTATAACCGACCAGGAAGAAGGGCAGCATTTCGCGCTCAAATCCGGGATGCGCGCCCTCAATCCAGGCATTCAGGAAGGGCGCATCACAGGCCATCTCACCGGCCATGCTGGCGATCTCGGCCTCGATTTCGGCGCGCGTCTCGGCGTCATAAGCGGCCATTTCGCGCGACGTCTGGGCGCGTAGCGCCTGGCTCTCCCAGGGGCGCAGCAGATCACATTCGACACCGCGCTGGGCGATGGTTTCCACCAGCACAAGGCCCTGGCGCTGGGTCGGCAGACCATTATTCTGCGCCAGCGCGGAGGCGGTGAGCGTGAGGGCGAAACAGGTGGCGATCAAAGTGCGCATCAATACACCCTCGCCTTGGGTTGGATGTAGTCGATATCATCGCTGAGCGTGTAGTCGTGGACCGGGCGGTAATCGATGGACACCTTGCCCGTCTCGTCGACCCAGGCCAGCGTGTGCTTCATCCATTCGGTGTCGTCGCGTTCCGAGAAATCCTCGCGGGCATGCGCGCCGCGGCTTTCCTTGCGGTTGGCCGCGCTGTTGACGGTGACAGCAGCC
>CAXBKM010000423.1:0-1771 GCA_963976265.1 uncultured Maricaulaceae bacterium | reverse complement strand
CCCCCAACGCCCTGCCGGCGACTGTACTCAATCGCGACGTTAACACTCTATCGCGTGAATCGTGCGGCGTCACGATGGCGGCATCAAGAATCGTTTCAATTCCGTCAGGCGATGGCGTTCGGGGCAGCGTCGCCAGGCGCGTCGCGAGATGATCGACCAGGCCGCACGCCTTGCTGGCATTGGCTTTCATGACACTCAGGATAGCGGCAACATCGACCGCATCGCCGGTCTCGCGCCAACTGTCAAAGTCTGTGACCATGGCCACGCTGGCATAGGGTAGTTCGGCTTCCCGCGCGAGCTTGGCCTCGGGCATATTGGTCATGCCAATCACATCGCAGCCCAAGGACCGGTAAAGCCGGGACTCGGCGCGAGACGAAAACTGCGGACCCTGCATCGCCAGATAGGTTCCGCCGCGATGGGTCGGGGCAGATGCCTGTTCGGCGGCATCACCAACCAGAGCTGCCAGGCGCGAACAGACCGGGTCTGCGAAAGGGACATGGGCCACACAGCCCGGTCCGAAAAAGCTGGAGGCCCGGTTTCGGGTTCTGTCGATATATTGATCGACGACGACGAAATCTCCGGGCGCATAAGCCTCCTGCAAAGATCCGCAGGCGGACAGGGACACAATATCCGTCACGCCGATGCGTTTGAGCGCATCAATATTAGCCCGGTAATTGATGGCGTCGGGCGGTATTGTGTGCCCATGACCATGGCGCGGAATGAAGACGATGGGCGTCCCATTCAGCACGCCCAAACGCAGCGGCGCAGACGGTTTGCCCCAGGGCGTCTCGACCGCTGTTTCGTGAATATCGGTCAATCCCTCCAGACCATGGAGGCCCGATCCGCCGATAATGCCGAGTTTCCAGCCGGTCACACATCACTCCTCCGTGCAGACAACGAAAAGGCCGCAGTCCTTGCAGACTGCGGCCCCTCCCTCATTCAATCAATGATGTGTTTCAGTGTTCCTGATTGGCCCAAACTTCGCGGTAAGCAAACCAGAGCAGGCCACAGAAGATCAACATGAAGATCATGACGGCTAGCCCGGTGCGCTTGCGCTCAACGGCATGTGGATCAGACGCCCAGGTCAGGAAAGCCGTGACATCGTGCGCCATTTGCTCCGGCGTGGCTTCGACTTCGGCCTGTCCTTCGCGGGTCGTATAGCTGACACGGCCATCAACCAGTTGTGGACCCATGGCCAGCACGCCGCCAGGGAAATACGGATTGTAATACTGGCCCGGACGTAGTGTGACGTCTTCGGGAAGTTCGTAATCATAGCCCAACATCAGCGAGCGGACATATTCCGCGCCGCCCCCACGTGCCTTGACGATCAGGGACAAGTCCGGTGGATAGGCTCCACCATTGGATGCCCGAGCGGCCTGCTGGTTCGGATAAGGTGACGGGAAACGATCTGCCGGAACGCCAGCGCGTTCGAACATTTCGCCGAATTCATCAGGACCATCTTCGATAAGGTATTGGGCCGCGATCTGGCGAACGACTTCGTTATTGTTGGGATTGGGATAGTCGGGATCGTAGAAAGGACCACCCGCTTCACCCAGATTCCGGATGCTCATTTGGCCGAGCGCATGGCAGGCGGCACAGACTTCCTGATAGACCTGAAAACCGCGTTGCAATTCGTCGGGATCAAACGTTCCGAAAACCGGGCTTGAGAATGACCACTCATGGCTTTCCGGTTCGTACTGTTCGCCTTCAGCGGCCAAGGCCGGTGAGGCCATCAAGAGCACGGCAGATGCGGCGAGAATGCGTGTAAATG
>CAXBKM010000422.1:0-1779 GCA_963976265.1 uncultured Maricaulaceae bacterium | reverse complement strand
TATTGGCCGCCTCGCCAGCGCGCCAGGCCAAATCAGCAGCCGTCTCTGCCGCCGTATAATCACCAGCCTCCATGGCGGACTGATAGGCGACATAAGGCTCCGTAACCGATGCGGGCAGATTTTGCGCATCAGCCGGAATGCTTGCCGTTGTAAGAACCGTTAGAATTATCAGGGATCCGAGATTCAAAAATTTGGTCATTGCCCAAAAATACCGACACATGGCCCCACCCCTTTTGCGTGCGGATCATCATGACTCAACGTTTGCGTTTTGCGAAGCCCTCTTGGGCCTGACGCCGAGTGCGGTTATAGGAGCGCCATGACTCATCCAGTTCACATTATCGGCGGTGGTATGGCCGGCTGCGAAGCCGCCTGGCAGCTCGCCAACGCCAAAATCCCCGTTATCCTGCACGAGATGCGCCCGGTGCGCGGGACCGAAGCTCATCAAACCGACGGGCTGGCTGAACTCGTCTGTTCCAACTCATTTCGATCCGACGATGCGCAGACCAATGCGGTTGGGCTGCTGCACGAGGAAATGCGCCGCTGTAACTCGTTGATCATGGCGATGGGCGACAAACACCAATTGCCCGCAGGCGGCGCGCTCGCCGTGGATCGGGTGGCCTTTTCTGATGCAGTCACCAAAACGCTGACCGAGCATCCGCTGATCACGATTGAACGCGGTGAAGTCGCCGGTCTGCCGCCAGCGGACTGGAAAAGCGTGATCATCGCGACCGGCCCCCTCACCTCGCCCGCACTGGCCGAAGCCGTTCTGAATATTACGGGCGAAGAATCGCTCGCCTTCTTCGACGCCATCGCGCCCATCATCTATCGCGAGAGCGTCAATATGGATGTGGCGTGGATGCAGTCACGCTATGACAAGGGTGACACCGAAGCCGATCGCGCCGCCTATCTCAACTGCCCGATGACCCGTGACCAGTATGAAGCCTTTGTCGATGCCCTGATCGACGGCCCGAAAACCGAATTCAAGGACTGGGAAAAGGACACGCCCTATTTCGAGGCCTGCCTGCCCATCGAAGTCATGGCCGAACGCGGCCGGGAAACCTTGCGGCACGGCCCGATGAAACCGCGCGGCCTGACCAATGCGCACGATCCGGATGTCAAACCCTGGGGTGTGGTTCAACTGCGTCAGGACAATGCATTGGGAACGCTGTTCAACATGGTGGGTTTCCAGACCAAGCTGAAATATGGCGCGCAAACCGATATCTTCCGCATGATACCGGGTTTGGAAAATGCCGAATTCGCGCGTCTGGGCGGTATCCATCGCAATACGTTTTTGAACTCGCCCAAACTGCTCGATACATCCCTGCGCCTGAAATCACGCCCCGAATGGCGCTTCGCCGGGCAGGTCATCGGTGTTGAAGGCTATGTGGAATCAGCGGCCATGGGATTGATGGCGGGACGCTTTGCCGCGGCGCAGCAGCGCGGCATTGATCTGTCTGCCCCGCCGCCAACAACCGCCTTTGGCGCTCTGATTGCCCATGTCACGGGCGGCCATCTGACGGGGTCAAAAGGGAAATTCCAGCCCATGAACGTCAATTTCGGGTTATTCCCCGAAATCGAAACTCCGCCCAATCCACAACCCGGCCAACGCTATCGCGGCAAGGATAAATCCGTCGCCCGCAAGCGGGCCATGAGCGCGCGCGCCCTGACTGATCTTGCCGGATGGCTCGGCCCGCAGGCGCAAGCAGCGGAATAGTTTTAGATCCGCCCCGTCAGCGAAGCTTTCATAAGGGTGAGCCGTTTGCTCAAGGGCGATAGCGT
>CAXBKM010000421.1:0-1799 GCA_963976265.1 uncultured Maricaulaceae bacterium | reverse complement strand
CAATCGCAAAACTGTCTGAGCCAATGTCCGGCATATCCTCGGCCTCAGTCACCGGATAGCCCAGCAGGGTCGCCTGCCCGCCCTCGGTGAGCGAGGGCCGCCAGATATAATCGCCATTGGAGTCCTTGAACTTGCGCACTGTGGAGACCGTGCGGCGGTTCATCACAAAGCGACCCCTGGCGCGGTAGCCGGGTTTGGGCGCGTAAATCAGGTCAATCAGATCATCGGCTGGATCAGAGGCGGCAAAATCACCGTCCACACCCGTCGCCACATAGCCGATCTCGCCCCACACCGCCGAAGCGTCCGCCGTCTTGGTATAGGCGAGGAAACCTTTGGGTTTATTGGTGCCATTGCCATTGACGAAAGCCGCACTTTCCTGCGCGGCGAAGACGTCGCGGACTTCCTCAGCCAGCCAAAGATCAATATCAACCAAGGCGTCATCGAGCAGTGCCGTGGTCGCCGCTGGCATGGCGTAGAGTTCAGCCGTCGGGAAATCCAATAGGTCCAGCGTCGGGCTGTCGGTCTCGGGCCGCGACGCGGTTTCCGCCGCCCAGCCCGAGGTGGCACCGCCGAGGCTCACCGGCTTCTTGAACACATTGGCCGTGGTCTGGCGCACGCCTGCGATTGACCGGATCGGCGAGGCTTCGGTCAGCAAGCGGTCGATCATCGCCTGTGTTTCGGCGGGCGCGACATAGCCGCCATCGCCCGGCGTTCCGACCGACAGTGACTTGCCTTCAATCAGGGCCGACGTATTGCCGGTACGGATAAATCCATCCCAAGCCGATTTGGCTTCACTGACCTTGGCCGAATTGCCCTCAAGGCCCGGACGATTGGCATCCAGTGCCAAACGGTCCAGGCGCGACTGAGCCGTGTTCAATGCGCCGTCGATCCGCGCCAGTTTTTCATCCAGAAGGGGATCGGATGCCCGTTTGGCCTCGATTTCGTCGAGACGCCGGTCATTGGCGTCCTTGAACGCCTCAAACGCGCACAGCACTTCACTCAGCGCCGCGCGGGTTTCCGCCGACGGCGCTGCCATCTTGGTTTCTTTCGTCATGAATTTCCTCTTGGTGTTTGACGAATCCCGTCACGCCGCGAGCAGCGCCGGTTTCACAATGCGCAGGCGGGCCTGCGGCAGCATCGGGAAGGTCACAATCGACACTTCCCAAAGATCAATTTCGAGCAGGGTCCGGCCCTCGCCGGTCCGGGGCGCAAAACGCCGGGTCCGAAACCCGATGGAGAGCCCGTCGACAGCGCCCTGGGCAATCAGGCTGGCGGTCGCTTTACCGCGCGGCGCAGTTTTCAGGATACGCCCGCGGACGAAAAGACCGCGACTGTCTTCGCGCATCTCGTCCCAAACGCCGATGGGCTCATTGGCATCGTGCTGGAACAGCATGCGCACGCCGCTTGATCCGGTTCGGATCAGGCTGGCGGCAAAGGCACCGCGTTCAACAACATCACCGTTCAGATCGGCCTCGCCAAACAGGCTGGCATAGCCCTCGATACGCAAGGGTTCGCCATCCGGCGCGATTGCGTCAGGCTCCATTCCCATCTCCATAATTGTCAAATTTTCAATCGGCTTCGAGACGGCGTTCGATGCGTTCGAGACTGGCGCGAGCCTGATCCATCTGTTCTTCCAGACGCGCGAGACGTTCACTCGTTAACGCGGCCTGACCGGACTCGCGCTCCAGGCGCTCAAGGCGTTCGCCGGCTGCACCTGCCCAGATCAATGCACCGCCGGTCTGCAGGGCCAGCGCGACCACGACACCCAGCGTGACCGAACGTTCAACACGCCATTGGCG
>CAXBKM010000420.1:0-1800 GCA_963976265.1 uncultured Maricaulaceae bacterium | reverse complement strand
CACGAACCTCACCGACGATAATGCGTTCAGGGCGCATCCGCAGGCAGTTCTTGACCAGATCGCGCATGGAAATTTCGCCCGTGCCTTCCAGATTGGGCGGACGGGTTTCGAGGCGAACCACATGCGGTTGCTGCAATTGAAGCTCGGCGGCATCTTCGCAGGTGATGATGCGCTCATCTTCCTCGATGAAACCCGTCATACAATTGAGCAGTGTGGTCTTACCTGAACCGGTACCGCCCGAGATCAATACGTTACACCGCGATGCGCCGATGACGGCGAGCACGCGCCCGCCTTCGGGCGTGATGGATTTGAAGTTGACGAGGTCATCCATCGTCAGCTTGTCTTTTTTGAATTTACGGATGGTGAGGGTCGGGCCATCCAGCGCCAGAGGCGGCGCGATGACATTGACCCGTGATCCATCGGCCAGACGCGCATCACAGATTGGGCTGGCTTCATCCACGCGGCGACCGACCTGGCTCACAATCCGCTGACAGATATTCATCAGCTGGCCATTGTCGCGGAAGCGGATATTGGTTTTTTCGACCTTGCCGCTGACCTCGATGAAGACATCACCGGCACCGTTGACCATCACATCAGAGATGTCATCGCGCGCCAGAAGCGGTTCAAGCGGACCATAGCCCAACACGTCATTGCAAATGTCCTGGAGCAGTTGTTCCTGCTCGGAAATCGACATCGCAACGTTTTTGATCGAGATGATTTCCGTAACAATGTCACGGATTTCCTCTGCCGCCGTCTCATTATCCAGCCGGGACAGCGCACCCAGATCAATCGTATCGATCAGCGCGTTAAAGATCGTCGTCTTGATGGCGTAATACTGCTCGCCCCGCCCGCCGACCGCGGTCGTTGCCACCGGTTTGATGGGGGTTTTCTCGCGCAGTTTGGGTGCGCGCTGGGGCGCTTCGGATGCCGGTTTCGGCGCGCTGGCATTGTCAGGTGATGCCGGTTTGGGTGCGGGCTTGGGCGCAGGTTTCGCGGCCGCCGGTTCCGGGCGTGGTTGAGCCGCCGGTGCAGCCGGTGCCGCCTGACGATCCGCTATGGCTCCATCGCGCTTGCCGAACATGTCTGGTGCCTACCTCCCGAACAGTTTGGCAGCGAGGGAGCGTTTACGCGGCGCAGCAACGCGCCCGGACAGTATTGACGCCAGATGGGCGAAGCCGTCAGCGGCTTTGGATTTGGGATCAAGCTCGGCAATCATCTGACCGTTATTGGCGGCCTTGCCAAAGAGTTGCGGCTCGAAGGGCAAAACCAGGCAAGGCTCTGTCCCCAGCGCATCGGCAAAATCCTTGACGGGAATTTCCGGACGTTTGGGTACACCGGCCATATTGACCACGACTTTGGGCGGTTCGTCATTGGGACGGGCTGCCGCGACCAGGTCGAACAGGTTTTTGGCATTGCGCAATGACGCCAGATCAGGTGCGACGGTGACTACGACCTGATCGGCTGACAATAATGTCGAGCGCACCCAGGGTGCCCAGGAATGCGGTAGATCCAGCGCTATAAACGGGGCCTGACGACGCACTTTATCAAGCACGGTTTCAAACGCCTCTGGCGAGAAATCCCAGTCCTTTTCAAGCGTCGCAGGCGCCGAGAAGAGTGTGAGACGGTCCGTACACCGTACCAATAGCCGGTCCAGCAAGGCATCATCGAGGCGGTCGGGATCGCCCAGCGCATCACCCAGGGTTTGCGCCGGGTCCTGATTGAAATCGAGACCGGCGGTTCCGAATGACAAATCCATATCAACCAGAACGCAGTCTGATTGCGCGCTTTCAGAAACCGACC
>CAXBKM010000419.1:0-1851 GCA_963976265.1 uncultured Maricaulaceae bacterium | reverse complement strand
ATGGCAACTTTCCGCAAGGTCGGCACGATCCAGCATTATGAGGAAAAAATGGTCAGCGGCATGGTCCGGCGCGGGTATGATCCGACCTTCGCAAAGCGCTGCTTTGATCAGGTGAAGGGTTTTGGGGAATATGGTTTCCCCGAAAGCCATGCGGCGAGTTTTGCGCTTCTGGTCTATGTTTCTTCCTGGATGAAATGCCACCGTCCAGATGCATTCGCCACTGCGCTTTTAAACTCACAGCCCATGGGGTTTTATGCCCCGGCGCAGATCGTTCGAGATGCCCGCGATCATGATGTCGAAGTGCGCGAGGTCGACATCAATCATTCTGATTGGGATTGCACGCTGGAACCCGCGAAAACCGGACCATGGCCGTGTGCTGTTCGCCTGGGAATGAGACTGGTCGATGGTTTGAGCCGGGATGATGCCGAACGCCTGATGCTGGCGCGGGGCGAAGGTTATGAAGACCCCGCTGCAATCCGCCGCCGCGCCGGGTTGAGGCGAAGCCCGCTTGAGGCTCTGGCCGCTGCCGATGCCTTTCGGTCAACGGGGCTGGATCGTCGTGCGGCGCTCTGGTCAGTGCGCGGCGAAAGCAAGGATCTGGCCTTGCCACTCTTCGCCAGCGTTGACGCAAAAGAACAAGGTACAGACGCGCCGGTCAGGCTGCCGGACATGCCGCGCTCCGAACATGTCCTGCAGGACTACCAGACGATACGCCTGTCCCTGAAGGACCACCCCATGCGGTTCTTGAGACAGGCCTATGGCGAGATGGGTGTGAAGACGACAACAACCGTCAACCATCTTCCCAACGGACATCGCGCCACGCTGGCCGGTGTCGTTCTGGTGCGCCAACGTCCCGGCTCTGCCAAGGGCGTATGCTTTATCACGATTGAGGATGAAACCGGTGTCTCAAACCTGGTTGTCTGGCCGCGCGTCATGGAGCGGTTTCGGCCCGTTGTGATGGGCGCTCGGTTGCTGCTCGTGAAGGGCCGTGTGCAATCAGCGGAAAATGTCACCCATCTGGTGGCCGAAGAACTCATTGATCGAACGAGCGATCTCACCTTGCTGTCAGAAGATGCAAACCGTGCGCTGGATAATGCGCTGGCCCATGCCGATGAGGTTCGTCGGCCCATAGACGATCATCGCGTGCCTGCAGCCCGGCATCCCCGGCAAGTGCGGATCATCCCCAAAAGCCGGGATTTTCACTAGTAGGGTCAACACGCCACAACGTCGCAAATTCGAGGCAATTCTTCGAAAGCGATTTTATATCGCGTTTTCAAAAAGTTATGCCGCCCGCCCGATGAATGTGTAATTATCCGCGCAGTGCCAACCTCTCGCACATCAGATCAGTGATTGCCCTGAGCCCCAATCCGTTGAAAAACAACCACCATGTCCGACACGTTTTTGACAATCGCCTACGCTATCGCATCCGGCTCCGTCGCCTTTGCAATTGTTCAGGTATTGACACAATCCGGTAAGCGTCGCGACCGCGCCTTTTTCTTCGGTGCAGTCCTGATCACGCTTCTCATACATGTGCTCGGCCAACTTCTCATCATTTCGGATGCCTATGAGCTCGCACCGCACCTTGTCGGGGTGGATTCTGTGATGAAAATGGCACTGGGGCCAGTCGTCTTTTTCTATACCCGCGCCTTGGTTTCACAAAAAAAAACACGCTTTGGCGGCCTCGATTGGATGTGGCTACTCGGCCCTGCGATAATTATTCTGGTTTGGATTCCATTCGGAGGGCTAAGCGCCACGGAGAAACTGGCATTGGTGGATCCGGCAACCCGCGACCCGGTTCATTTCCAGTTGGCGATTTTCACATGTACGGCGTCACTTGTCGTATTTGTCGGA
>CAXBKM010000418.1:0-1873 GCA_963976265.1 uncultured Maricaulaceae bacterium | reverse complement strand
CTCGGCGATGGCGCGGATCGTATCCAGCGTGACGCCGCCAGAGGCTTCGAGACTCGCGCGGGCTTCTGTCTGTGCAACAGCGGCGCGCAAATCATCCAGTGAAAAATTATCCAGCAAGATGGACTCGGCCCCCGCATCCAGTGCTTCGGCGAGCTGATCGAGCGTGTCGATTTCGGTCGCGACTTTCGTCATGTGCCCGGCATGGGCTTTGGCCCGCCGCACCGCTTCGCCGACGCCGCCCGCCGCGGCGACATGATTGTCCTTGATCAGGACGGCGTCTGAAAGCGAATAGCGATGCGCTGCGCCGCCGCCCGCTCGCACGGCCTGAATTTCAAAGGCGCGCAGGCCCGGCGTGGTTTTGCGGGTATGGGCGATAACGGCTCCGTTTTCGGCAATCTGCGCAACATAAGACGCGGTCAGCGTTGCGATCCCGCTCATACGCCCGAGAAAATTCAGCGCAATGCGTTCAGCCGTCAAAATGGGCCGTGCCAGACCGGAAATCGCCGCAACGACGTCGCCAGCTTCCACGGTATCACCATCGCTGACCCGGGCATCGAAGACGATTGAGCGATCGCATTGCTGAAAGGCTTCGCGCGCAGCCTGGAGGCCGCAAATCACACCGGGCTTCCTGGCGCGCAATTCGTAATGGGCCACGGCATCGGCCGGTATTGTCGCCAGAGAGGTGATATCGCCAGCGCCGGTGCTGTCTTCGGCGAGCGCATTGCGGACCGCATCTTCGACGATATGCGAGGGCAGGGGGGCGACCATGTCAGGCCTCTTTTGCAAATGGAGGATGAGCCATGCTCAACCGCGTATGGATGGGTGTCGCCGGGTCCGGATAATCGGTTCTGAAATGCCCGCCCCGGCTTTCACGGCGCGGGAGCGCACCTTGCGCAATCAAATCGGCGGCAATTAATTCATGCGCGTCGCCATGCCGGCTGCGCAGGCCCGCGATAATGGCGCTGAGTTGGTGCAATCCTGCTTCGTCACGCTCGACACCGGCAAAGCGGCCCATGGCCTGGCGCAGGCGCACCAGGGCGAGCGGCGGGAGTTTGGGGGCGGCCCACGCATGCAGCGTCTCGATGCGCCGCGCTGGCGCAGTTTTAAGCGCGTCTGCGGCTCGCGCCCCAAAGACCAGACCTTCACCCAGAGAGTTGGACGCGAGCCGGTTGGCTCCATGCAGGCCCGTCGATGCGCACTCGCCCACGGCCCAGAGACCCGGCAGACTGGTGCGCCCGTCGACATCGGTCGCAATACCGCCCATCGCATAGTGGGCCGCAGGCGCGACCGGGATGGAGGTTTCGCGCGGGTCAAAACCCATGGCATGGCAGGCTTTAAACACACTGGGGAAGATGTCGGGAAAATCAGTACCGATGCAGCGCGCATCGAGCTGCGGTTGCCGCCCACCGACCTTGGCACGATGAACGGCACGCGCGACGGCATCACGCGGCGCGAGATCGCCCTGGGGATGGTCCGCCATCAGGGGGGCACCCTCGCTGTCGATCAGTTTTGCGCCGTCGCCGCGAAGCGCCTCCGTCGCCAGCGGGGCCGGGTCGGTGTCGGTGTCAATCGCTGTGGGATGAAACTGGATGAATTCCGGGTCGAGCACGTCCGCACCAATCGCATAGGCCATCGCCATGGCTTGTCCGCGCGCGGTTTTGGGGTTGGTTGTCACCTCATAGAGCCCGCCCACACCGCCCATCGCCAGAACGGTCTGCTCGGCTTCAATGCGGGTCAGATTTCCATCCGGTGATCGCGCCAATACCCCGCCGCATCCACCGGCCTGATCGGGAAGCAGGGCTTCAACCCAGACACCGTCCAGAACAGTGATGTGATGGGCCGCGCGGACAGTCCGGATCAGTGTGGACAATAT
>CAXBKM010000417.1:0-1877 GCA_963976265.1 uncultured Maricaulaceae bacterium | reverse complement strand
GCCCGCCGCAATCGCCTTGCCGCCATCAGGCGCGATCTGATTGGCGATGACGACAAAATTGGGCGCGATATCGCCGGTTTTGGGGTTTCGTACCGCAAAGTATTTCTGGTGCGTCTTCATGGTCAGTTGAATGACTTCAGGCGGCAAGTCGAGGAAGTCCGGATCCATCTGGCCCAGCAATGGCACAGGCGTTTCAACCAGGCCCGTCACTTCGGCCAGCAGGCCCGCATCCTCAATCAGCTCCAGACCGGCATCGCTGCAGACCTTGCGCGCGCCCTCAAGGATCAGGGCTTCGCGCTCGGCGCGATGGGTCAGGACCGCGCCCTTGGTGCGCAACGTCTCTTCGTAGCCCGCAAAATCAGTGACCGTGAACGGGCCGCGCCCCATGACGCGGTGGCCTTCGGTCTCATTGCCTGTGGCAATGCCGAACACCTCGAACGGCACAACCGCGCCATCGAGCAGGCACAGCACGCGCTGGAGCGGACGTACCCAGCGCTGTGTTTTTGCGCCTTCACCAAATTTCATCGATTTGGGCCAGGGGAAATCCTTGACCAGAGACGGGATGGATTCAGCGACCACATCGGCGGTTTTGCGGCCCGGCTTTTCGATGATGGCGACGTAAAATTCGCCCTTCTTGTCTTCACGCTTTTCACACTGATCGAGACTGGCAATCCCCGCCCCGCGCATAAAACCTTCCAGCGCTTTTTCCGGCGCGTCGGTGCGCGGCCCCTTGCGCTCCTCGCGCACATCGTCTGTCTGAACCGGCAGGCCTTCGATCACCAGACCCAGACGGCGCGGTCCGGAAAAGGTGGTCAGCGACTCCCATTTCAGGCCCGCCTCTTTGAGCGCTGCCGACAGCAGTCGTTCCAGATCGCCTTGCGCACGGACCTGCATCCGCGCGGGGATTTCTTCTGAGAGGAATTCGAGAAGGAGCTGAGCCACGATTTGTCTGTCCTACCCTGTCATGGCTTTCTGGAAGGCCGGGCGCGACTGAATCGCTTTGAGATAGGTTTCAAAGCCCGGTCGCATCTCGAACATGCCAAATTGTGTCGCCCAGCTGAGCGCGCCGCCAATGAGCACATCAGCGGCCGTAAACCACTCACCCAGCAAATAGGGCTCCGCCTTTGACAGGCGTGCATCCAGCACGTCCATGACCAATTCCACACTGCCCCAGCCTGCTGCACGGCGGGGAATTTCGACCTTGGTATTGGCCTGCATCATCGCCGGATCAATCGAGGCTGACTGAAAGGCCACCCAGCGCAGATATTCGCCGCGCCGTTTGTCATCAATGGCCGGGGCCAGATCGTTCGGGCTTTTGTATTTGTCGGCCAGATAGATCGCGATGGCGGTCGTTTCGGTAACGATGGTGTCACCGTCAACAATCGCCGGAATCTTGCCCATTGGATTGATGGCCAGGAATTCAGGCGAGCGCATTGAGCCGTCTTCATAAGCGACCGGCTGGATGTCGTAATCAATGCCCAGCTCTTCGAGCAGCCAGTGCGTCATGGCCGCACGCGATTGCGGGTTATGGTAGAATTTCACGGTCATGACGAAGTCTCCAATACGGCTTTCTCCTCTCCCTTGATGGGAGAGGTGTCGGCGTAGCCGACGGAGAGGGTGAGATACGATCCCTTGATGGTCATCGACCCCTCCCGGTCCTTCGGACCACCCTCCCCATATCCAGGGGAGGGAGAAAGATTGAGGCTCAATGGATTCGCCATCACGCCGCCTCTCTTTCCTGCTTGACCCAGGCATCGGCGCAGCCTTTGGCGAGCTCGCGGACACGGGCAATCCAGCTGGCGCGTTCCGCGACTGAGATCGCGCCGCGCGCATCCACCAGATTGAACAGGTGGGACGCCTTCAAACAGAAATCATAG
>CAXBKM010000416.1:0-1878 GCA_963976265.1 uncultured Maricaulaceae bacterium | reverse complement strand
CGGGTGGCGGCGGCGCATTATCGACGATCATCTGAAAGAGCGGCGACATGTCACCCTCGCGGGTCGCCGTATCAAGGGCAGCCCAGCCCTGCAGGGCGGACGCGTAAACCACCTGAAAATCGAGCTGTTCATCGGTCGCGCCCAACCGGTCGAACAGGTCAAAGGTCTGATCGACAACCCAGTCAGGGCGCGCGCCCGGCCGGTCGATCTTGTTGACAACGACAATCGGGTTCAACCCGCGCGCCAAGGCCTTCTTGGTCACAAAGGCGGTTTGCGGCATCGGACCATCAACGGCATCGACGAGCAGCAACACCGAGTCGGCCATGGACAGGACGCGCTCAACCTCGCCGCCAAAATCGGCGTGTCCAGGTGTGTCGATTATGTTGATGCGCCAGTCATTCCACGTCACGGCAGTATTTTTCGCCAGAATGGTAATGCCGCGCTCTTTTTCCAGATCGTTGGAATCCATCATGCGTTCAGACACTTCGGCGCGCTCACCAAGCGTGCCCGATTGCTGGAGCAATTGATCAACAAGAGTGGTCTTGCCATGGTCGACATGGGCGACGATAGCGATATTGCGCAGGTTTGCAGCGGACGCGGACATGGGGCTTGCTTTCTGGTCGAATAGGTCTGTTCGCGCGCCTCTTACAGGGGCAAACACCATTCGGCTAGTGGCCGCATCCATTCGATCAAACGCGGAGGATTTTTACAGCGTCTTTTGGGTTGGCAAACCAGCGCTTCGTCGCGCGTTTGACGACGGAACTCGATACGGCGAGAACAAGCAGCTGCGCTGCCCCTGCCCAAAACGCGAAAAACGCAATCGCGAATGAAATCTGAAGCGCCTTTGCTGTCGGACCTGATGCCGGCGACAGTGTCACAAAATACCAACCTGGCGCATCCAGGCTCGCATAACTAACAAAGCGACCATCACCATCTCGGTAGGCTCCAACGGCGCGCCCGATGTCGCGAATCCGTTGGGCAATATCTTCAGCCCCGACCTGGGCGGTCGCCTCTGCAACAGCGGCTGGCGACAACTCGTCCAGCAAAATGAGATCGTTATTGGCAATCACCGCACCATCGCGTGTCAAAATTACATTCTGCGAGCCATCGCGATGATCAAGCACGGCATTGGCCAGATAGTTTTGCATTTCTATCGTCGTGCCGAATGCACCCAAATGGCGACCGTGCTGGCGCACCGGCATATGGCACCCCGTCGTCAGCGCCTGTCCGTCCTGCCGATAGATCAACCGTGACAGATCGGTACAGGCCACAACGCCTGTTGGGTTATTCTGAGGCGAAACGACCTGCGCAATACGTTCTCCCTGAAAGTCGAAATCCGAAGGCGCATGCATTCGATAGAATTCCAGGCGATCATCGCGCTGCGGGCCGAAAATTATCAACTGGTTTGACGATGTATAAAAATAGAGATTGTCGAAGCGACCATAAGCCGCCTCACCATGCAGGCGAACGGTTTGGTACGCTGCAATGAGCAAACGCATGTCGTCTGCACTCAAGCGATCCCCATTCGCAATGAAAGCGCCCATGCCATAAACTGAATCTCCATTGCCCATGCCATGGCCGTCGAAAAGTTCTGGGGCGGATCGGCGCGTGCCGTCAGGCTGCAATGGAAACAAGAGATCAAAGGGCTCTGTCACGTCGGTATCGCCAAGCTCGGTATATCGACGCAAGACCGAGCGTTCTGCGGCTTCATGCATCAGGCTGATATCTGTAAACAATTGTCGCTGGCGAGAGGCACGTTCTGCGATATCAATACGCAATTCGTTCATGGCCTCTCGTTCAAGACCTGGCTTGAACGTCCAATAGCCAGCGGCAGCCGCAGCGGCGGCCATGATGCTCGCCGCGATGGCAATTGTACCA
>CAXBKM010000415.1:0-1883 GCA_963976265.1 uncultured Maricaulaceae bacterium | reverse complement strand
GATGAGCAGGGCCTCGACGCCGGCGCGCGCCAGCCAGGGTATGGCGTGAGCGCGCGTTTTGGTCACCGGAACGGTGGCTCGTCAAAGCTGCGTAATTTGCGCGAATGCAGGGCGGCGGCGTCGTCGCGTTTGAGGATTTCAATCGTTTCGATACCGGCCATGAGGTGTTCACTCACCGAACGCTGATAGAATAAATTGGCCGCGCCGGGCAGTTTCAACTCGCCGTGCAGCGGCTTGTCGGACACGCACAATAGCGTCCCGTATGGCACGCGCAGGCGGAAACCATTGGCCGCAATCGTCGCTGATTCCATGTCCACCGCGATGGCGCGTGACTGGTTGATCCGACGCGCCTCACCCGTATAACGCAATTCCCAATTCCGGTCGGCATAGGTCGCCACCGTGCCGGTCCGCAGACGGCGTTTGAGCTCTTCGCGTTTCTCGCCGGTGACTTCGCGGACCGCATCGGCCAGCGCGATCTGGATTTCGGCAATTGCCGGGACCGGGATTTCCAGCGGCAGATCACGGTCCAGAACGCGGTCATAGCGCAGATAACCGTGGGCCAGAACATAGTCACCGAGGCGTTGGGAATGGCGCAGACCACCGCAATGGCCGATCATCAACCAGCATTGCGGGCGCAGCACGGCCAGATGATCGGTAATCGTCTTCGCATTGGACGGCCCGACGCCGATATTGACCAGCGTGATCCCGCGCCCGCCCGGCGCCTTGAGGTGATAGGCCGGCATCTGGAAGCGCCTCCAGGGCGCGCCTTCGACAGCGGCACGCGGATTGGGCGTGCTGGCATCCACCGTGACAAAACCGGCAGCAGAGAGCGATTCATACTCATTGTCTTCTTTTAGCTGGCGGATCGCCCAGGCCACGAACGCATCGACATAGCGATGATAGTTTGTGAACAGAATAAATTGCTGCACGTCTTCATACGGAGCGCCCGTATAATGCCTCAAACGCTGCAGCGAATAATCCACGCGCGGCGCATCAAACAGACCCAGCGGGCGCGCCTCTCCCGGGACCGGGCTGCGCTCGCCATTGGGTACGGCATCATCGATCCCGGCCAGATCTGCGTACGGGAAATGGCGCACCAGATCGGCAGGGATAGCCGCGTCCAGATCAATGTCTTCTGACCCGTCCAGAACATAGGAAAAGGCGATCTCCTCGCTCGACGGGCCGGTCTCAATCGTGATCGGATATTGCTCATCAAGCAGGGTGAGCTGTTCGAGCAAATAGTCGCGATAAAGCGCGGGCTGAGTGATCGCGGCCGTATAAAGGCCCGGCTCGGAGAACTTGCCAAAGGCACGGCTGACCGGCGGCGGTGAACCATCGGTTTCGTAGCGCACGCGTAATTCAGGATAGGCAAACCCGCCCGCCGCACGTTCGTCGGGGTCTGGCGATCTGCCGTCTTCAATATAGGCTTTCAGGGCATCACGAAGGCGATTGGCCGCCGCGTCATACAGGGCCTCAAGGCGATCAATGGCATCTGATGGCGTCGAGGCGATCTTAAATTTCAAATCCATCACAGGCTTAATGGGATGGTTTTGGCAAAAGGTCTAGAGCCGATTTAGATCTGAAACCCTATTCTGCAGGCAGTGTATTCGCCGCCTTGTTCTTGTCGAACGCCGACCAGACACCATCCGCGCCATGCCAGTCGCCCTTCGTTGCGCCCTTGGAATATTCGGTTGAACGGGTTTCGAAGAAATTGGCGTGCTCCACACCGTTCAGGATTTCGGTGAGCCAGGGCAGAGGATGTTTTTTCACGCCATAAAGTGCCGGCAATTCGAGCTGTTTGAGACGCCAGTCGGCGATGTAGCGGATATAGGATTTGATGTCCTTGGGGGTCATGCCCTCGACATCGCCCATCTCGAAAGTCA
>CAXBKM010000414.1:0-1902 GCA_963976265.1 uncultured Maricaulaceae bacterium | reverse complement strand
CTGGCCGCACCTTGCGAAATACGCCATCCGGCAAAGCCCAGAACGCCGCCAAAGGCCAGACCCCCTACGACTTCCAGAATCGGGTCAACGCGCGCTTTCGAGGCTGTCAGGGAGAGTGCTAGTCGAAAGCGCTCCAGAAACGCCATCTTGGAACGTTCTGTTTCGTAAGATTCCAGCTGGTAGGTCTTGACCATGCGCGCGCCGGAAAAGCTTTCTTCAAGAAAGCTCGTCACTTCGCCCATCTGGTGCTGCGCCCTGGATGAGGTCTTCCTCAACATATTGCCGATCCGAATGACCGGGAGCGCGGCGAGCGGATAGACGATCAAAACCAGCAGTGCGAGCATCCAGTCAAAATAGAACATCATCGCGACAGTCCCGATGACGGTGAGCGTGTCGCGAAGGAGATTGTTGGCGGCACGGACCAGCGCTTCGCGCAACAGCGTGATGTCGTTGGTGAAGCGCGAGACCAGCGAGCCGACGGGCTCGCGGATCAGGCGGGCAAAATCGGCGCGAACCAGGCGCGCGTACATGGATTCCTGCAAATCCTGCATGATTTTGAGTGCCAGCTTGTTTGTCTGCAGGGTCTGCAAATAAAGCGACAGGCCGCGAACGCCTGTGACACCAACGATCACCAATGGGGCCAGCCAGACAACGCGGGCGTCCTGCCGTTCCAGCATTCCAACCGCCCAGTGGACCATGAGCGCATAGGACGAGGCGGCGGCTGCGGTCAGAGCGGACAAAGCAACAGCCAGAACGACCAGCCGCCAGCGCGGTGCCAGGCGTTCGCGCCAAAGCCGGGCGGTGAGTGACCATGCAGATGTGTCGGAGGCGTTCAAACGATCTCCCTCGCTGGGCCGCGAGACCTAATGGTCGTCGTGCCCGTCATGGTCCGGATCAAGCAAGCGATGGGCGTGGATGATGAAATAGCGCATATGGGCATTGTCCACGGTCGATTGGGCCGCAGATTTCCACGCTTTGCGCGCTTCTCTATAGCTGCCGAAAGCGCCCACAAAATGGACTTGGGACAAATCCTTGAACTCGTTGGCGTCGGGCCCGACTTCGGCCAACTCG
Organism: uncultured Maricaulaceae bacterium; assembly: GCA_963976265.1. Lineage (GTDB taxonomy): Bacteria > Pseudomonadota > Alphaproteobacteria > Caulobacterales > Maricaulaceae > Hyphobacterium. The sequence continues at coordinate 831 of CAXBKM010000414.1, read as the reverse complement.
CCGCCGATCACAAGATGAAGGAGTTGCTTGTCGTCTTGAATTTCAAACATGGTGGACCTTGTCTGTTTACCGCTTTGCCTATTGTGACAGGCGCTCTCTTAGCAAGGCGTGAAGGCGCGGACCAGCCGCCAGTGGCGGTCCCTTGCGGATGCTTTCCTGTCCGTACACATAGGGCTTGCCGTCACGATCTGTAAGACGCCCGCCTGCTTCTTCGACAATCAACTGGGCCGCGGCCAGATCCCAGTCCGATTTCGGGCGCGGCGAAACGGCGCCGTCGAACTGGCCCGATGCGACCATTGCAATCCGATAGGCAATGGAATTGCGTCGCTCAATCGACGCGCCGTCCGCAATCAGCGATTTGAAAGCGTCGGGATCGCCCAACAGCTTGGCACCGTCCAGATCGCGCGGGTCAGCAACAGATATGGCCGTGCCATTGAGGGTCGCGCCGCCGTCTTTGGCGGCTGAATACATCTCGTCCGTCAGGGGGTTATAGACCGCCGCCGCAATCGGCTGGCCCGCCTCGACCACCGCCACGGACACGGAAAAATGGGGGCGGCGTTTGATAAAGGCGCGGGTGCCATCCATTGGATCAACCACAAAAACGCGCGATTGCGTCAGACGGGAGCCGTCATCCTCCGTTTCTTCTGACAGCCAGCCATAATCAGGTCGCGCGCCCAATAATTGCTTGCGCAGGCAGGCCTCCGCGGCCATGTCGGCTTCGGTGACCGGATGGCCTCTGGTTTTCTCCCAGGCCTTAGCACCATCGCGGTAATAACGCGCGAGAAGTTGGCCGGCCTCGCGCGCAGCATCGTTCAGAAGATGCCGGTCGAC
>CAXBKM010000413.1:0-1908 GCA_963976265.1 uncultured Maricaulaceae bacterium | reverse complement strand
CAAGCCAATTGAGATAGACGGCCAGGTCAGGCGCTCGCGCTATGTGGCAATGGGCGCACTTGTATTTGACCGCGACCGCAGCCTGCTGGCGGCGCAGGGTGAAACAACGCGACTGGAACCGAAAGTCGCTGCGGTTCTGTCCATCCTGATCGAGCAGGGGGCTTCGCCTGTCACGCGTGACGAATTGCTGAACCGGATTTGGGGCGATGAGGGTTCGGATGAAGCCTTGACCCAGGCTGTATCGCGGCTGCGACGTCTTGCCGGTGATGCTGCCCTGATCGAGACCATTCCCCGCGTTGGTTACCAACTGGCTGTCATGCCCGAAACCACGTCAGGATTGCCGGAGGGCTTGCAGGCGCCGGTACGAAGCGGCCCGTTTCGTAATGTACGTGCCAGTCATGTCTACAGCTTTGCCGCCGGCGCAACGTCGATGGCCTTTGTTGCGCTATTTATATTGGCTGTCTTCATGAATCGTGAGGTCAATATCGAAACAATCGAAACCTTTCCTGATGGACGGGTTGTTGAGGTGTCGCGCACCGAGTGATTTCATCGTATGTTCAAGTCCTCATTCATTCGCGAGGACCGACATGCGTTCAATTTTGCTGATAGCCGCTCTGTTCATGATGCCTTCGATGACCATGGCCCAGGTGATACCATCAACCGAAGTGCCCTTTGTGTATGAAACGGTTGAGGCCGTTTCGGCGGAGCGGGTCGAAGCCGATATTCGGCAACTCGCTGAGTTTGGAACACGCCATACTTTGTCAGAAACACAGAGCGATACGCGCGGCATCGGCGCGGCGCGGCGCTGGATATTCGACGAATTTGAACGCATTTCCGCCGCGTGCGGTGGCTGTCTGGAGGTCATCTATGTCAGTGACACGATCTCCGGTGAAACGCGTATCCCCGAACCTACCGAGGTCGTGTCGGTTCTGGCCATACAACGCGGGACGACGGATCCGGGTCGTTATGTGATGATGTCGGGTGATATCGACAGCCGTGTCACTGACCCGCTCAACGGGACATCGGACTCGCCGGGTGCCAATGACAATGCATCCGGCATGGCCGGCGTAATCGAGGCCGCGCGCGTTCTCTCGCAGCGCGAATTTGCCGGCTCGATCATCTATGCGGGCCTGTCAGGTGAAGAACAGGGCCTGTTTGGTGGCCAGATTGTTGCGGCCCATGCTCTGGAGCAGGGCTGGCGCATCAAGGCGGTCATCAATAATGACATGATCGGCAATATTGCCGGTATTGACGGCGTCATCGACAATACGACCGTGCGGGTTTTTTCTGAGGGCACGCGCGCAACCGAAACTCCGGAAGAAGCCCTGCTGCGGCGGTTCCGCGGCGGCGAGGTCGACAGCCCATCGCGCAATCTGGCTCGCTATATTGACCGGGTGGCGGACCAATATCTGACCAATCTGGATGTCATGATGGTCTACCGGCTGGACCGGTTTCGGCGCGGCGGTCATCACCGCCCGTTCAACGAGGTGGGTATTCCGGGCGTCCGCATCATGGAAACCCATGAGCATTATGACCGCCAGCATCAGGATTTGCGCACCGAGGATGGCCGCGAATTCGGCGATACGATTGACGGGGTTGATTTTGACCATGCCGCGAAACTGACCAGCCTCAATGTGGCGACGCTGGCCCTGCTGGCGTCAGCGCCGCCATTCCCGGCGAATGTCGAGATTGAAGGCGCGGTTTCGCCCGACACGACGCTGCGTTGGTCGGCGCCGGATACGGAACAGGCGGGTAATCTGGCCGGGTACCGGATTTACTGGCGATTGACCGATGCTAACCAGTGGACGCATAGCCGCTGGGTTGGGAATGTCACCGAATACACGCTGGAAAACATCGTCATCGACAATTTCTACTTTGGCGTCGCGTCGGTGGCGGACAATGGCGCAG
>CAXBKM010000412.1:0-1914 GCA_963976265.1 uncultured Maricaulaceae bacterium | reverse complement strand
GGGTGATCAGGCCTAGTCGGCAAGTTCAAATCGCATAACCGTTGTATCTGTAATCAGCGCACCGGAATCGGGTCGACACTGCGGCCTCCATTGCCAACGGCCCAAAGCTTGTTCTGCGGCCCGCACAAAATACTGGCGGGTTCTGCCTTGCGGTTCGCTGCTCAAAATGTTGGCCAATTCTCCAGACGCTCCGACTTCGAACGTCAAGGACACGCTTCCTGTCTGGCCTTCTTCCGCGCCGCGCCCGGGATAGATGGGCGGACGGCTTACCGTTATCAGTGCATGGTTTTCCAGAAACCCGCACCAGACCGCGCTAATATCATTGGGCCATCGTGCAGCGCCACTGGATTCGGTGTCATCATAGCCTTCCACCAGAAGGTGGCTGTAATAGCCCAGAAAATCTTCCAGGCGCGTTTCATCATCGGGATGAATCCGGGCAACGGCTCGCGTTGTGTCAAAAATCAGGATTTCGGCCTCGGCCCAGGCCTCGCGAGCTATCGCGTCGATAATCAGCCGTGTTTGGCCAATTACATAGTCCGCATCGCCCGGACTCGCGAGCGCAAGAAGGCGGTGAACGCGGCGTCTGTCGGCGTCTTCCAGCGGCGGCGCATAGAGAATATTGGGCGGCCGCGACCCGTTGAGCCGGGCCGCCAGAACCTGACGCTCCAGATCAGGCGCGCCGATGCTGGCCGCGATCAGCGCGCGCTCAAAAGCATCCATGCGATCAAAAGCCCGCATGCCGTCATTTGCGATCAGGGCCGCTTCGATCAGGCGATAGCGCAGACGCAAGCTGTTGGCTTCATCGCCGCTTGAGATGAGAATGGAAAGCGCGCGCTCGAACGCGGTGTCGGGTTGATCAAGATCATCCAGTCGCTTGCCGGAGCGCATATGGGCAATGCCCAGATTTTCCCACAGGACTGCGCGCGAGGCCGGGTCGATGCCGTGCTGCTCACCCGCCTCCGCCGCCGTTTCAGCCGCCGCGATGGCCGTATCCCAATCGGCGGCCTGCACGGCCTGCTCATAGGCGGCATAGGCGTCCAGCACGTCGCGCGGCAATTCGTCTTGCACGGCGTGGGCGCCGCCCATGAATACGAGGCTGATTGCAATCAGAAAAATGAACTTCATGTCGGCCATCGTCCAAAAATTCCTTTTGCGCATTGTATCGCAGCAACCGGAACTTGCCATAAACTTCCTTGCCTGATTCCGCTCAGTTCAGGGTCATGTGTACACCGGCACTGGTCGGCACCCAGAATCATCGGCAGTGTAAGCGCGCTGAATTTTGCCAAGAGACTCCCATGAAAGCGCTTCTCGTTGAAAATATTCATCCCGATGCCGAAGCCGCCCTGTCGCGTTTTGGCGATGTCGAGGTCGAGCGCCTTGATCGCGCGGTTGAGCCCGGCGAGCTGATCGAACGCCTCAAAGGCGTTCAATTGCTGGGCATTCGCTCTCGCACAAAGCTGACCGCCGATGTGTTCGCGAACGCGCCGGACCTGATTGCGGCAGGGTGTTTTTGCATCGGGACCAATCAGGTCGATCTCGATGCCGCCGCGAAAGCCGGCGTCTATATTTTCAACGCGCCCTTTGCCAATACGCGCTCTGTCGCCGAATTGACGCTGGCCTCAACGGTCATGCTGATGCGCGGCATTCCGTCCAAACTGGCGGCCATCCGGCGCGGCGAATGGCAAAAGAGCGCGGCGGGCGCCCATGAAGTGCGTGGCAAAAAGCTCGGTATTATCGGCTATGGCAATATCGGCTCCCAGCTCTCGGTACTGGCGTCGGGGCTTGGTCTGCACGTCTATTATTTCGATATCGAATCCAAACTGGCGCACGGCAATGCGCGCAGCGTCGCCTCGCTCGACGAATTATTGAACATTGCCGACATCATCACCATCCATGTGCCCTCAACCGATCAGA
>CAXBKM010000411.1:0-1924 GCA_963976265.1 uncultured Maricaulaceae bacterium | reverse complement strand
GATTGCCGATCTCAATGTCGGTGTTCTCTATCTGCTCGCGATTTCATCGCTCGGCGTTTACGGCATCATCATTGGTGGCTGGGCGTCGAACTCGAAATACCCGTTCATGGGCGCTCTGCGTTCAGCCGCGCAGATGGTTTCTTATGAGGTCTCGATCGGCTTTGTGATTGTCACGGTGTTGCTGTTTGCCGGTTCAATGAATCTCAGCGTTATCGTGGAACAGCAGGCGGGCGGATTCTGGAACTGGAATATCCTGGCCGGGCATGCCTTCCCGTGGCCGATGTTCCTGGTGATGATCCCGATGACGGGTGTGTTCTTTATCTCGGCGCTGGCGGAAACCAATCGCCCACCCTTTGATTTGCCGGAAGCGGAATCCGAACTGGTTGCGGGCTATCAGGTCGAATATTCCTCAACGCCCTATTTGTTGTTCATGATCGGCGAATATCTCAACATCGTTTTGATGTGCGCCATGACGACGATCCTGTTCTTTGGCGGCTGGCAGGCCCCGTTTGATTTTGCGCCCTTTACCTGGGTGCCGCCGGTCTTCTGGTTTGCGATCAAGGTCGTATTCTTCTTCTTCATGTTCGCCATGGTGAAGGCGCTGGTGCCGCGTTATCGCTATGACCAGCTGATGCGTCTGGGTTGGAAAATCTTCCTGCCGACATCGCTTGGCGCGGTTGCGCTGGTTGGCGCCTATATCACGTATGGAGCGTCCTGATGGGCCGGATTGAACAAACCATTCGCGGCGCATTGCTGCTCGATTTTTGGGGCGCGTTTGGCCTCGGGATGAAATATTTCTTCCGGCCCAAGCCAACGATCAATTATCCGTTCGAAAAAGGCCCGCTTTCACCGCGTTTTCGTGGTCAACATGCCCTGCGCCGTTATCCCAATGGCGAAGAGCGCTGCATTGCGTGCAAGCTGTGCGAGGCGGTTTGCCCGGCACAAGCCATTACCATCGAGGCCGAACCGCGCGATGACGGCTCGCGCCGCACGACGCGCTACGACATCGACATGGTCAAATGCATCTATTGCGGCTTCTGCGAGGAAGCCTGCCCGGTGGATGCAATTGTTGAGGGACCGAATTTCGAGTTCGCGACCGAAACGCGCGAAGAATTGTATTACGACAAGGCCAAATTACTGGAAAACGGGGATCGTTGGGAAAGTGAAATTGCCCGCAATCTGGAGCTGGATGCACCCTACCGCTAAGCGGTTCGGAGGCATGAGGGAAACGAACGAATGGGAGCTTGGGGTCATAATGCATTTGCCAACGATGATGCTCTCGATTGGCTGTATGACGCTGAAGAGTCAGGGATGGTTGGCGCTGTGAAACTGGCGTTTCGGACCATTTTGACAACACCGCCCTCGGTATACCTTGAGTCACCGGAAGGTGCAGTCGGGCTGGCGGCTATTTCGAGGAGTTCTGCAGAGATTGTGGGAATCCCAGATATCGTTCCGACGGCACAACGCACTATCGACCGTGTTGTAGATGAGAATTCGGAATTGAATGAACTTTGGAATGAAAATGGGCCGAATGCTGATTGGCAAAATGAAATTGCCGATTTGCGTGCGCGGTTGAATTGATGGAAATGAGATGAGGACGACGGCTTAAATGTTAATTCAAGCAATCGCATTCTGGGCTCTGGCGGGGACCGCGGTGTTATCCGCGCTTTTCGTTGTGATCGCCCGAAATCCGGTCCGCTCCGTGATGTGGCTGATCCTCGCCTTTTTCTCGTCGGCGGGCCTGTTCGTGCTGCTCGGCGCGGAATTCCTCGCCATGCTTCTGGTCGTTGTCTATGTCGGCGCCGTCGCTGTGCTCTTCCTGTTTGTGGTCATGATGCTCGATGTTGATTTCGTCGAGATGAAGCAGGGCTTTTTGAGCTATCTGCCGCTTGGCGGACTGATTGGCGTCATCCTGGCTGCCGAG
>CAXBKM010000410.1:0-1933 GCA_963976265.1 uncultured Maricaulaceae bacterium | reverse complement strand
AACACGATGGCCGATATACCCAGAAAGCGAAAGCGTGCTTCGGAACGATAGCGTTTGGCCAGGCGGCTCTCGACCGCGGCGCGTATGTTCGACGACTCAGTCATATTTTTCACGGTATTTCTGGACCACACGCAGCGCGATCACATTGAGCGCCAAAGTGAAGATGAAAAGAACCAGACCCAGCGCAAAGGCAGACAGCGTTTTGGGACTGTCGAACTCCTGGTCACCGGTCAACAGCATGACGATCTGAACGGTGATGGTTGTGACCGATTCAAACGGATTGCCTGTCAGATTGGCGCCCTGCCCGGCTGCCATGACAACAATCATGGTTTCGCCAACGGCGCGACTGACAGCCAGAAGCAAGGCTCCGACAATTCCAGGCAGGGCGGCGGGCAGAATGACCTGGCGAACTGTTTCCGATTTTGTCGCCCCCATCGCATAGGCGCCATCGCGCAAGGATTGGGGCACAGCATTGATCACATCGTCTGACAGTGACGACACGAAGGGGATAATCATCACGCCCATGACCAGGCCCGCGGACAATGCGCTTTGCGTGACCGCGCCATCAACACCGACAAATGTCGCCGCAGCGCGAATGGCCGGGCCGACCGTCAACAAGGCAAAGAAGCCATAAACAACGGTCGGAATACCGGCGAGAATCTCAAGCACGGGCTTGACGATGCGCCGTGTTGTCGGACCCGCATATTCCGACAGATATATGGCCGAAAACAATCCGACGGGCGCGGCGATCAGCATCGCGATCAAGGTAATCATGGCGGTGCCCGCAAAAAGCGGTACAGCGCCAAAAGCCCCGGTCTGCCCGACCTGATCGGCCCGAATGGCCATTTGCGGGCTCCATTGCAGACCAAACAGGAATTCGTGGATCTGCCAGCCAATGGCCTCAAAGAAACGCAGGCTTTCAAACAAGAGCGAGACGACAATGCCGACCGTTGTCAGAATCGCGAGGATGGAACTGCCCATCAGAAGCAAGCCAATCAGGCGTTCGACGTGATTGCGTGCCCGGAATTCTCGTCGAATGCGTCGCCGCGCGAAGGTCAATCCCAGCAGGGCCAATGCGATTCCGACACCGGCCGCGCCAAATTTCGACATGGTCTCATACGGCGTGAAGACCGCCGCGGCGGCTTCGCGCTCGGGCGTGAACTCGCTGGGCAAATCACCAAAGGCGATGGCACGCGCGTCGCTGATAAACACTTCGCGGCGCTCGGGTGGTGCGATCACATATTCAAACCCGGCGAGTGCCAGAATATTGGTATTCTCTGCGCGAGCCGATTCTGACACTTGAAAAGCCAGATCCAGGCGCCGTTGTCGCATTTCGTTATCAAGCTGGTTGATGCGTGCAGTATCCGCTGTGTCTGCCGCTGCCAGTTCTGTCGCCAAGGCCTGATATGCGGCGTCGCGCTGTGTCGTTGTGTCGAGCGTCTGAACAAGGGGTGCGGCAGCCTGTTCAAGGCGCGCCGTGGCAAGGCCGTCAACAACCCGGTCGCCCATCAAGCCATATATGGCCATCAGGATGAGCGCAGGCAGGCCGGTCCATGCCGCCAGATAGTAGCCATAGTAATTCGGCAAGGAATGCAATGACGCCGGATTGCCGGAGGATTTTGCAATTGCGCGTGTACGGCCCAGATAGAATCCGGCCGCAATCAATACGAGCAATGTAAGGGCCGTGATGGCACTCACTGACATGTCCTGAATTCCCCGCTATCCCAGCCTTGCAAGTCGCGTCAGTTCAAACGCCTGTCCGCCTCTACACGTCTTGTCGTCGCGGCAATATGACAGTGAAGCGACAGTTTCGTGACAGCTGCGGCTCTTCAGGTCCTTGATATGGGGATAAGACCGGCTGGACCGGCTATTCTGGCCGCTAGGGCGCAGGCAGCATGATCGTAAAGACGGTACCGACGCCCAGCTCGCTTTC
>CAXBKM010000409.1:0-1947 GCA_963976265.1 uncultured Maricaulaceae bacterium | reverse complement strand
TGACCTGGCCGAAGCGCTACGGACGCTTCAGGCCGAGAATGATGATGTATCGATTGGCTCATATCCGTTTTTCATTGAGGTCAAGGATGGTGCGCCCAAGCGGGGGACCAAGCTCGTCGCACGATCCGTCGACAAACATGCGTTGAAAATCGTCGGTGACGCATTGATGGACGTTGTGCGTGATGCGGGTGGTGAGCCGGTTCTTGAGGATGGCGAAAAGCGCTAGCCTTCAGATTGCCCTGATTTCGCCCGACCCTCGATGCTTTCGGTGGTAAGTTTGCCCTCGCTGGGGATTCGCAAGGGAAGGGGAGACTTCATGCGACATCAATACCTATTGGGCGTGGCGGCTTGTGCCGTCGCGCTGACATCATTTCCACAGGTACCAAGGGCGATGGCTCAAACAGAACGGCGTGCGTCGGTCGATTCGGACATATTCAATCGCTGCCCAACGCTGGTCGCCAATCGCCGCGGGGGTCAGGACGATGAGCGTTATAGCCTCGCACCTCCGTCAATGGTCCTGCCGAGCCCACCACCGCCACCGCCTCCACCAGCGCCGCCTCCGCCAATGCCAGCACAAGCGGAAGCGACTCAAGATTCCATTGCGGTCACCGGAAGCCGGATTGTCGGTGGAACTGTAGCGAACACCGCTTCAGGTTTTGTCGGCCCGCAAGCCCAACCTCAGCCACGTCCAGGCGATATCGACCGGGAACGCTATGAGGATGTCGAAATCAATGAGGTTCAATTGACGGCACTTGAGCCGGTTTCAACCTTCTCCATTGATGTCGACACGGCCTCGTATTCCGTGGTCCGTCGGTTCCTGAATGATGGCAGCCTGCCCGCGCGCGATGCCGTTCGGATCGAGGAAATGGTCAATTATTTTGATTATGAATATGACCTGCCCGACAGCCTGGATGCACCATTCCAGGCCAATGTGACCGTCACGCCGACGCCGTGGAATGACGACACGCAACTCCTGCATATCGGTATTCAGGGCTATGACATCCCGGTTGATGAGCGTCCAAGGGCCAATCTGGTTTTCCTGGTCGACGTGTCGGGCTCAATGGGCGCAGCAGACAAGCTGCCACTCGCCATGACTGGCCTGCACATGCTGACCGATGAAATGGAAGACGATGATACGGTCTCCATCGTGGTTTATGCCGGCGCTGCCGGGGCCATCCTGGAGCCAACGCGCGGCGAAGACCGGCATTGCATCCACGCGGCGCTCGACATGCTGGAAGCCGGTGGCTCAACCGCTGGCGGTGAAGGACTGCGCCTGGCCTACGATCTGGCGGAGCGCAATTTCGATGAAGACGCCGTCAATCGCGTGATGTTGCTGACCGATGGCGATTTCAATGTCGGGATCACGTCTGACGAACGCCTCGAAGACTTTGTGGCACGCAAGCGCGAGACTGGCATTTATCTCTCTGTCATGGGGTTTGGACACGGCAATTATAATGACCAATTGATGCAGACGATTGCCCAGAACGGCAATGGTATTGCGGCCTATATCGATAGCGAACGTGAGGCCCGCCGCTTCCTGGTAGAGGAAAGTTCCTCGGCGCTCTTCCCGATTGCCAATGATGTGAAGCTTCAGGTCGAATTCAATCCGGCCCTGGTCGCTGAATATCGCCTTGTGGGGTATGAAACCCGCATGCTGAACCGCGAAGATTTCAACAATGATGCGGTCGATGCCGGTGAGATCGGATCGGGGCATTCTGTAACCGCAATCTACGAGATCACGGCACCGGACAGTCCGGCGCGTCTGGTTGATCCGCTGCGGTATGGCGATACGTCAGAGGTGGAAAGCACCCTGTCGGATGAATACGCCCTCTTGCGCATTCGCTACAAGCGGCCCGGCGAGGATGAGAGCAATCTTATTGAGCGTCCGGTCACGCGCGATGATGCGGTGCGCCGCCTCAGCCAGGCCAGCCAGGACACGCAATTTTC
>CAXBKM010000408.1:0-1970 GCA_963976265.1 uncultured Maricaulaceae bacterium | reverse complement strand
TGCGCGCACCGAAAGCCGGAAAACAGCAAGCCTTTTTGTCCGGCGACTCACCGCTAAGCGCCTGGATCAAGGCGGCCCATGACAGTTTGAAACCCAAGGGGCAGGTTTTCATCATTCATCGCGCCGACGCACTTGCGTCCATCCTCGACGCCCTGTCGAAAGGCTTTGGCGAGATCGCCATCAAGCCTGTGCAACCGCGCCAGGACAAACCCGCCAAACGGGTTTTGATTGCGGCGCGCAAAGGCTCGAAAGCACCCCTCACCCTGCTCCCACCGCTCATTTTGCATGATGATGAAGGCAGCAAATATTCGGCTGAAGCCGATGCCATTTTGCGCGGTCGGGCCGGGATAACGATGGGTTAGCCCCGCCTGTAAAGATTCCCGGCCCAGTCTGGTGAATCTCGAACAAAGTGACTCCGCCTGTGGATATTAACCTATTTGTTCTTGTTTTGTTCTGTTTTCTGGCGCACTGTCCCGATCATGGTGAAACGAACACTCATCGACAGAACACCCGAACCGCGCCGCGTCCCTGATGCGGGTTTGACCGAAGTTGCGTCCGGAAACCCGACGGCCTGCCTTGGGGCATTGCCCCCGCCCCACCAGCCCAGGGGACGCGGCGCGCGCTCCAATATCACGGGTCGATATGAGACCCGCAGTCATGAAATCTTTGACGTTGGCTGGACGGATGGCGATCCGGTCCCGCCGCAATTGCGCACGGTGACCATCAAGGATTCGTCCCGCACCATTGTGACGACGAACAATTCGCCCGACATTTCATTCAGCCACTCCATCAACCCCTATCGGGGATGCGAGCATGGCTGTGTCTATTGCTATGCCCGGCCCAGCCACGCCTATTGGGGCTATTCACCGGGTCTGGATTTTGAGAGCGTCATCTTCATCAAGCCGGAAGCCCCGGCTCTGCTGGAGAAATTATTTCTCAAGCCGCGATATCGCCCTGAACCGATTGTCATTGGGGCGAACACCGATCCCTATCAGCCGCGCGAACGCGAATTGCAAACCACGCGCGAACTCCTGAAGGTTTTTGCCCGCTTCAATCATCCGGTCAGCTTCATTACAAAATCGGCGCTTTGCCTGCGCGATCTGGATATTCTGGCCCCGATGGCCGCCAAAGGCCTGGTACGCGCTGCCGTGTCCATCACGACGCTCGACCGCAAGCTCGCCCGTGATATGGAACCGCGCGCGGCCACGCCCGCCAAGCGTCTTGATGCCGTTCGCGGACTGACCGAAGCAGGTATACCGGTGACCGTGATGGCTGCGCCGATGATCCCGGCGCTCAATGATCGCGAGCTGGAAGCCATTCTGGATGCCTCTGCGGAGGCCGGGGCGACATCAGCCGGTTATGTGCTGTTGCGCCTGCCGCTGGAAATCAAGGATTTGTTCAAGGAATGGCTCGTCACAACGCGCCCGGATTCGGCCAGTCATGTCATGTCACTGATCCGCCAGACACGCGGCGGTCAGGAATATGATGCAAGCTGGGGCAAGCGCGGGCGCGGTGATGGACCGTATGCCAAATTGATCGCCGCGCGCTTTCGCAAAGCCGTCAGCCGCCTGGGGCTGAACCGACCGGCACCCGGCCTGCGGGTCGATCTGTTCGAACGCCCGCTCGGGACGGCCACGCAAGCAAGTTTGTTTTAGCGAACGTCTGGGCGAGCGGCTTCTCTATTGTGCCCGGGCTTCACTAAAGGTAGCGTTTTCATAAAGCGCAACGAGGTGGCCCAATGTCCAAAGTTACTCGGATATTTATATTGATTAGCCTTCTTTTTGGCGGTTTGACTTTGACCGGGTGCAACGAGAATGGCCTCTCGGGCCTATCAAACACACTTGTCACGTGGGCGATCAATGACGAGCAAGAAGCGCGACTTTTTGCTGCTCACGACGCAATGCTCTCTCGTGATGCCGAGGCGCTGCGAGAGATTGCCCATGAAGACTTGCTCAATGAGCGCTTCGATG
>CAXBKM010000407.1:0-1985 GCA_963976265.1 uncultured Maricaulaceae bacterium | reverse complement strand
GTCCCAAAGCGACGGAAGTTGCGACTGACCTGTTTCCGGCAGCCAACAAGATGGTCTTCATGCAGTGCGGTGTGTTCGAGTTTGCGGGAGCTGAGCTCTACATTTCACGCTCGGGCTATACGGGCGAGGACGGCTTTGAAATCTCGATCCCTGAGGGCGATGCCGAACGCATTGCCAGACTGATTCTGGACCACCCGCTGGTCAAGCCGATTGGCCTGGGCGCGCGCGACTCGCTGCGCCTGGAGTCCGGGCTGTGTCTTTATGGCCATGACATGGACGAGACCAAAACACCGGTTGAGGCCACATTGATGTGGGCCGTCGCCAAATCGCGCCGCGAACGGCTGGATTTTCCGGGCGCGCAGCGTGTCATGCAGATGTTTGCCGATAAGCCGGCGCGCAAGCGCATTGGCTTTACCATGGCCGGCGCACCGGCGCGTGAAGGTGCGGAAATCGTCAAGGACGGGAAAACGATTGGCGTCGTGACCTCAGGCGGTTTTGGCCCGACCCATGGCGGCCCGGTCGGTATGGCCTATGTCGATACCGAACATGCGGTGGCCGGAACCGAATTTGATATTCTGGTGCGCGACCGAGCACGGCCCGCCACAGTGACCAAAATGCCGTTTGTTGAACAACGTTATTATCGCGGCTGAAACCAATAGGGGAGGAGAGCCCATGACCACGAAATATACCAAGGACCATGAATGGATCCGCGTTGAAGGCGACGAGGCCGTTGTTGGCGTCACGCCTTATGCAGCCGAACAGCTCGGCGATGTCGTCTTTGTCGAGCTGCCCGATATTGGCAAGTCCGTGTCACCGGGCGACGAGATGGCCGTTGTTGAATCCGTGAAGGCTGCGTCTGAAGTTTACGCACCAATCTCCGGCGAAGTGGTCGGCGTCAACGACGTGCTGGAAGGCGCGCCGCAGACCGTCAATGAAAGCGCCGAAAAAGACGGCTGGTTTGTCCGTTTGAAAATCGCCGACAAGGGCGAGCTTGATGGCCTGATGGACGAAGCTGCCTACAAAGCCCATATCGGTTAACTAACACCAAAAAATAGAGGCGGTTCAGCCCCATGCGCTATCTCCCCCTGACTGATGCAGATCGACGCGACATGCTCGCAACCATTGGCGTTAATTCCGTCGATGAGTTGTTCAGCGACGTGCCCAAATCGGCGCATTTGCAAGAACCCGTTGATCTGCCCGCGCACGCGACAGAGCTTCAGGTCGAGCGCATCATGGGCAAAATGGCGGGCAAGAATGTCGCCGCGTCGTCGGTGCCGTTTTTCGTCGGTGCCGGGGCTTATAAGCATCATATTCCGTCGACTGTAGACCATCTGATCCAGCGCTCTGAATTCCTGACCGCCTATACCCCTTACCAGCCTGAAATCAGTCAGGGCACGCTTCAGACCCTGTTTGAATTCCAGACCCAGGTCGCGCTCATGACCGGCATGGATGTCGCCAATGCGTCCATGTATGACGGCTCGACGGCATGCGGCGAAGCGGTGCTGATGGCCGCGCGGATCACGCGCCGCAAGAAAGCCGTGCTCGCCGGCTCACTGCATCCGCACTATGCCGATACAACCAAGACGCTCGCCAAATATCTCGACATCAATGTCGTATCGACCGAAGCCAGCCTGAGCAGTATCGATGCGCTGCACGACGCCATCGATGACGAAACGGCCTGTGTCGTCGTTCAGACACCGGATGTGTTTGGCCGCCTGCACGACATCACATCTCTGTCTGAAAAAGCCCATGCGCATGGCGCACTGGTGATTGCGGTCTTTACCGAGCCGGTCTCGCTGGGCCTGGTCAAATCACCCGGTGAAATGGGCGCAGACATTGCCGTTGGTGAGGGCCAGTCGATTGGCGTGGGTCTCAATTTTGGCGGACCCTATGTTGGTTTGCTGGCGTGCAAGAATGACCGCAATTTTATTCGCAACATGCCGGGGCGTCTGGCCGGAATTGGTACAAATGTTCGAGGTCGCCTT
>CAXBKM010000406.1:0-2007 GCA_963976265.1 uncultured Maricaulaceae bacterium | reverse complement strand
GTGACATGCTGGAGCATTTGTTTGCCCGCCAGTCTGAAGCGCTGGAGCCATCCGGTGGCTTGACCGCGGAATACATGGACGCGGCCAATATGGCTCTGTCCCGTGTTGAACGTTTCTGGACCGACCATATCCGCTTCCGCCTGTAAAAATTTCCCCTGCGTCCATTCGTCCATCTCGCCAATCCGCCGGATCGCGGTCTATAAGACCGTTAAAGGATTGTGACAGGTGAGGGAGCCCGTGCTGAGCGGGACAGGAGATGGATTATCAAGACGCATTCAAAAGCGCCGTTTCCCGTGTCCGTGCAGAAGGGCGCTATCGCGTTTTTGCCAACCTGCGTCGTTACAAGGGCGGCTTCCCGCGCGCACGCTGGCGCACGCCTGATGGCGATTTGCGCGATGTAACGGTCTGGTGCTCCAACGATTATCTCGGCATGGGCCAAAGCGCTTGCGTTACCGAATCCATGAAGCAGGCCATCGATGATGTCGGTGCTGGCGCTGGAGGCACCCGCAATATTTCCGGGACCACGCATTACCATGTCGAGCTGGAGCGCTCATTGGCAGACTTGCACGACAAGGATGCCGCTTTGCTGTTCACTTCTGGCTATATCGCCAATGAGGCGACGCTGGCGACTTTGGGTAAAATTCTGCCGGGCCTGATCATCTTCTCGGATTCACTTAATCATGCCTCGATGATTGAAGGTGTACGCGGCGCGCGTTGTGAAAAGCATGTCTGGCGGCACAATGATGTCGCGCATCTGGAAGAATTGCTGGCGGCTGCGCCTGTCGGCGCGCCCAAATTGATCGCTTTTGAATCGGTTTACTCGATGGACGGGGATATTGGGCCGATTGAAGCGGTGTGTGATCTGGCTGATAAATACGGCGCTCTGACCTATCTCGACGAAGTCCACGCGGTTGGGCTCTATGGCTTGCGCGGTGGCGGTATCGCTGAACGCGATGGACTGGCAGACCGAATCGACATTGTCGAAGGCACGCTCGGCAAGGCCTTTGGGGTGATGGGCGGCTATATCGCAGCCGATGCTGTGATTGTTGATGCTGTGCGTTCCTGGGCACCTGGGTTTATCTTCACAACGTCTCTGGCACCGACCCTGGCGGCAGGCGCGCGGGCGAGTGTCGAATACCTCAAATCAGCCCATGAGTTGCGTGAGAAGCATCAAGAGCGCGCTGCTGCCCTCAAGGCCCGGATTCGCAATGCCGGATTGCCCTTGTTGGAGTCCGAAACTCACATCGTTCCGATCAAGGTCGGAGATCCGGTTATGTGCAAAAGATTGTCTGACGCACTGCTGGACGATCACGGCATCTACGTTCAGCCAATCAACTATCCCACCGTGCCGCGTGGTACAGAGCGTTTGCGTTTTACGCCGACACCGCTGCATGATGATACCATGATGGATGAATTGATGGCGGCATTGGAAGAAGTCTGGGTCCGCTTCAAAGCCGTCAAGGCCGCGTGAGCGCGAACACGTCGAACTCGCCTCTGGCCGGGCGGGAAATCATCGTCGAATTTATTGAGCTTGGAAAAGCGGTTCGCGTTGCTGCCATTGACGCGCTAACCGGTGAAGAAGTCGTGATTCAGGCCGGGATAAAGACACCGCGTTCCGAAATGGAGCGGGTGGTTCTGGCGAAACTGGCGCGCAGACTTGGGCTGACATCAGAATCCAAACGGCCGGGTGATAAGCCCGGCCGCGGAATAAAAGTCTGAAACCTGGTCGCTTACTTTTTCTTCTTGCGTCCGGCTTTCCCGCCTTTGCCAAGGCCAATATCCTTGGCAAACTGCGAGCGGCGACGCGAATAGGCGGGTGCAACCATGGGGTAATCTGCCGGCAGACCCCATTTACGGCGATAATCGTCTGGTGACATGTCGAACTGGGTGCGCAGATAGCGTTTGAGCATTTTCAACTTTTTGCCATCTTCAAGACAAACAATGTAATCATCTGTCACGGATTTTGAAATCGCAACCGCAGGCTTGGATCGTTGCTCGGGCTTTTCA
>CAXBKM010000405.1:0-2024 GCA_963976265.1 uncultured Maricaulaceae bacterium | reverse complement strand
AGCCCTTGTCGTGCCAGAACACCATGCCGCGCGCCTCTTCCTGCATGTGGAAGAGGTCCATTTCCCGGCCAATCTTGCGATGGTCACGCTTTTCGGCTTCTTCAATCCGGTGAAGATGCTCTTCGAGCTGTTTGTCATTGGCCCAGGCCGTGCCGTAAATCCGTTGCAGCATGGCGTTGCGGTGATCGCCGCGCCAATAGGCGCCGGCCACCTTCATCAGCTTGAACGATTTGCCGATCTTGCCTGTCGAAGGCAAATGCGGCCCGCGGCACAGATCTATCCAGTCGCCCTGGCGATAGATTGTGATGACTTCGCTTTCGGGCAGATCACTGATCAGCTCGGCCTTGTATGTTTCGCCCATGCCTTCAAACAGCTTGATCGCCTCATTGCGATCCCAGACTTCGCGCACGAAGGGCAGGTCACGATCAACGATCTCGGCCATCTTTTTCTCGATGACGTCGAAGTCTTCGGTTGAAAACGGCTCGTCACGGGCAAAATCATAATAGAAACCATCCTCAATGGACGGTCCGATTGTGACCTGCGTACCGGGGAAAAGCTCCTGAACAGCCTGTGCCAGAATATGCGCTGTGTCGTGGCGAATGACTTCGAGTCCGTCATCGCTGTCGCGCATGACCAGTTCGACCTTCGCATCGCCGCCAATCGGGCGGGTCAGATCCCAGTCCTCGCCATTGACCTTGCCGATCACGACCTTCTTGGCCAGTGACTTGGAAATATTCTCGGCCAGATCAAACGGTGTGGCGTTGTCGGGCAGTTCGCGTTGCGCCCCGTCGGGCAGCGTAATCGTAATCATTTTATTCGTCCTTTGCCTCGCCCGGCGCGTCATCGACTTTAGCGCATTTGCGAAACCGTCCAATCGCCCAAAAGGGCGCATCAGTTGGAAATTCAGGTGCGGGGTCATAACCATGCGAACCGCCGGGGCGGCATCGCGCGACACGGCCCGTGGCAAGCCAGAAGCCTCGCCATGCGCCTTGCGCACGAATGGCGTCCACCGCATAGCTCGAGCAGGTAGGCTCGTGCCGACAGCGCACACCCAGTGCATAGAAGAGTGGCGACAGCGTATACTGGTAGGCGCGCACGGCGCCGATCAGCATCCAGCCTGCCGGGCCTTTCGCCCGCATCATCCTTTCCTTTGACCGATCATGTTGATCTCGCGTTTTAACGCCGCGCCGCGCCCTGTCTACCGATAGCGACGGTAGAAAAGGCCTGGCCGGGCATATTTATGATGTTTTTGGTGTTTTTTGGCGTTTTCCGGACTGTTCGCTCATATCCCGCTGGCCAGCAGGCGCGATCAGCCCTGGCCGGTCGCGGTGGTGATCGTCGCCGTATGCAGGGCGGCGTGAAACGCTTCGGTGGCCGCTTCAAAGGCGAGCCGGATAGAAGCATGGCGAGCCGGATAGGCGCGCGTCCCTTCCAGCGCGGCAAGGTCGGCAAAGCGACCCTGTGGTGCGGGCCCGCTTTTCAGCATGGCAGCAAGAGCATCGCGCGCCTGTTCAATCTCAATCAAGTCTGCACCAATGGCATGGCGACCCAGAACCGAGGCCGAGGCTTGCCCCAGCGCGCAGGCTTTCACCTCCAGGCCGATATCGGAAATTTTTCCGTTCTGAATAATCAGATCGACCTCGACGACCGACCCGCACAGGCGCGACACACGGCGCGCAGACCCGTCGGCACGGTCCAGCCGTCCGATGTGCGGAATCTCCGCCGCGAGCCGCAAGAGCTCGCTGGAATAAAGCGCGTCTGTCATGTCGGTGTGGATATAGGGGATTTGTTCAGAATTCGCTAGCGCTTCCCGAAATGAGCGAAGCTCATATCCGGGACCCAGATATTGTTTGGGTTATTGGGCCCCGGTCTTCGCATTCCCGAAACCGGGGAGCGTGGTTTTCTCAGGAGTTTTGGACTCTACGGGGGCAAGCACTTCAGATGTCATTTCTGGACAAATCGTCCTGTCTTCAGCAAGGCAGCTTTGAGTTTTGGAATCACACTCGGCGTCTCGCCATTCGGCT
>CAXBKM010000404.1:0-2025 GCA_963976265.1 uncultured Maricaulaceae bacterium | reverse complement strand
GGCCTGATGAATGTTCAATTCGCGATCAAGGACGATGAAATTTACGTTCTTGAGGTCAATCCGCGCGCATCGCGCACCGTGCCTTTCGTCGCCAAGGCTATCGGCGAGCCGGTTGCCAAAATCGCCGCGAAAGTCATGGCCGGTGCCAAACTCGCTGAATTCAATCTCGCCATCCCTGCGCCCAAACATGTGGCAGTCAAGGAAGCGGTCATGCCCTTTGCGCGCTTCCCGGGCGTTGATCCGGTTCTCGGCCCGGAAATGCGGTCAACCGGCGAAGTGATGGGCATTGATGCCGACTTTGAGTCCGCCTTTGCGAAAGCCCAGCTGGGCGCAGGCGTAAATCTGCCCCGAACAGGCGCAGTATTCATTTCGCTCAAGGAATCCGACAAGTATCTGATGATCGACGCCGGTCGAATTCTGACATCAATGGGCTTTGAAATTCTGGCGACTGCCGGGACCGCCAAAATCTTTGAAGACGAAAATGTCGCCGTGACACGCGTCAACAAAGTCTTCGAAGGGCGCCCGCATATCGTCGACGCCATCAAAAATGGCGAAGTCCAGTTGATCGTCAATACAACGGAAGGCCGGCAATCACACAAGGACTCCTATTCCATCCGGCGAACCGCCCTGGAATTGAAGATACCGTGTTATACGACTGCATCTGCGGCTATCGCTGCTGTGCAGTCCCTGCTTAAGATTGATGCAGGAGCGCTTGAACCCCGCTCACTCCAATCCTATTCTAGTTAAACCGCTCGGACGGCGGCCATTCCAGACTGAGAAAATATGACAATGAATAAAGTCCCCATGACCGAAGAGGGCTTCCAGGCCCTTGATGAAGAATTCAAGCGATTAAAAGCTGATGAGCGCCCGGCCGTTATTCAGGCGATTGCCGAAGCGCGCGAGCATGGCGATTTGTCAGAGAATGCCGAATATCATGCGGCCAAGGAACGCCAGGGCTGGATTGAAGGACGCCTCGCCGAACTGGAAGACAAGATTGCGCGCGCGCAGGTTATTGATGTTTCGAAACTGAACGGCGACACCGTCATGTTTGGCGCGACCGTGACGGTTGTCGACGAAGATACTGATGAAGAAGCCGTCTACAAGGTCGTCGGCGAAGACGAATCTGATGTGAAGGCGGGCAAGATTTCGCTGTCCTCACCCATTGCGCGCTCCATGATGAACAAGGAAGTCGGCGACGTCATTGAGGTCAATGCGCCCGGCGGTTTGAAATCCTACGAGATTCTCAAAGTCGAGTGGAAGTAAGCCCTCTGATTCGACAGCCCGCTTGCTCTCGCTGCGCCGATTGCGCATCACACACGCATGGATGACTCCTCTCCCATAATCTGGGCTGTCGCTGATACGCGGCGCGGCGTCGAAAACCAGGCCATGGGTTTGGCAGAAGCGATTGCGGAACAAACCGGTGGCACGGTTGCGCGCGCAACCCTCCGCCAAGATGGCTATGCCGCCCTGCCCGACAGCGAAGCGCCCGACATCTGGATTGGCTGCGGTCGCCCGGCCATTTCGCTGGCGCGTCGTCAAAGACGGGCCTTTGCCAAGAGCCTGTTTGTCTATGTGCAGGATCCGCGTGGCGCCTATGATGTTTTCGATTTGATCGTCGCGCCCGCTCACGACAATTTACGCCGTGACAATGCGATCTCGATTATCGGCTCGCCGCACCGCGTATCGCGCGACAGGCTCGATGCAGACCTTGCGAATTTCAGCAATCAGCTGTCGCAATATCCCGGCCCTCGCGCTGCCATATTGATTGGCGGTCCATCGAAACGCTTTAAATTTACGGCTGAGACCGCCGCCTATCTGGAAGACAGAATCTCTGGCCTGCTGAACAAGGATCTGTCCGTGATGGTGTCGGTTTCTCGCCGAACACCCGATCGGGTTCGACAGCAATTGGCCAAGCGTTTTGCCGACCACCCGCGCGTCTGGTGGTATGATGGCGAAGGCGACAACCCCTATTTCGCGTTTCTGGGAAGTGCGGACTGGATATTTGTCACCGAGGATTCCACCAAT
>CAXBKM010000403.1:0-2028 GCA_963976265.1 uncultured Maricaulaceae bacterium | reverse complement strand
CCAGTCAGGGCGAGCGATCCGTATAGCTCTGCCTCAACTTTTTCGATCGCATCAAGACCGGATTCGCCGCGAATACGCTCCAGAAAAACGCGCGCCGCCACCATCGGCCCAACCGTGTGCGAGCTGGATGGACCTATGCCGATTTTGAAGAGGTCGAAAACACCAAAGTGCATGACGTGTTTTAGCCTTCGCCCAAGCCCTGGTCTTTGGTAAAAGCGTTGAAACACAACAGGGTTTGTGTGTCCTTGATGCCGGGCAGCGTTTGCACACGCTGTGTCACAAAACGCCCGACATCACTGTCCGACGGGACAGAGAAATGCGCCAAAAGATCATACTTGCCGGACACGGAATGGACCTGGCGCGCTTCCTCGATCTGATCGACGAGCGAGGCGGCGACGTCATAGGTCTTGCCAAGTTCGCATTTGATGAAGACAAAAAACTGGCGCATTCGAATTTCCCTGTTTCCGGATTTTCTTCACACTAGGCTGCGCCGAACTTGCGCGCCAGATCAGGATGCGGTTTCGCGCAGTTTGAAACGCTGAATCTTGCCCGTCTGGGTTTTGGGCAGGGCGTCGGTAAACACGATGGAGCGCGGATATTTGAACGGCGCAATGGTGCGTTTGACGAATTCCTGAATATCCTTCGTGAGCGCTTCATCACCGGAATAGCCGTCTGCCAGCACTATATGACCCTCTACCAGCATGCCCCGCTCCGGGCAGGGCGCTCCGATGACCGCGCACTCGACCACGGCCTCGTGCATCAGGATGGCTTGCTCAACTTCTGGACCCGCGATGTTGTAACCGGACGATACGATCAGATCGTCATTGCGGGCGACAAAGTAGAAATAGCCGTCAGAATCGCGGCGATAGAGGTCGCCGGTAATGTTCCAGCCATCCTGAGCATAAACATCCTGCCGGTCATCATCGAGATAGAGGCACCCCGTCGGGCCGCGCACGGCCAGTCGCCCGATCTCTCCGTCAGGAACGGGTTTTCCGTCCTCGCCAATCACGCAGGCCTCATAGCCCGGCACGACTTTTCCTGTTGCGCCGGGGCGGATGTCCTTGCCGCTGGCGGAGATGAAAATGTGGATCATTTCCGTCGCGCCAATCCCGTCAATCAGAGCGATACCGGTCTTGTCGCGGAACGCCTCCCAGGTCGCTTTGGGAAGATGCTCGCCGGCGGAAACGCCGCTTTTCAGCGATGACAAGTCATACCGGTCCCACAACCCCATCATGGCGCGATAGCCCGTCGGTGCGGTGAAGGTGTGGGTGACGCCAAAATCCTGAATGGTCTCACACAGCGCCTCAAAGCCGGGCTTTTGTGCCAGCGCGACCGAAATCCTGAACCGAGCCGGGAAAACCAGAAACGCGCCCAGCCCGAAGGTGAAGGCGAGCGGCGGCGTCCCGGCATAGATATCGCCGGTCTTGGGTTTCAGCGTGTGTTTGGCGAAGGTGTCTGCCATGGCCAGCACGCTGCGATGAAAATGCGCGCAGGCTTTGGGTTGACCGGTTGTACCCGATGTGAACGCCAGCAGGGCGACATCGTCGGCGGCGGTGTCCACAGTGTCGAATGCATCAGAAGCTCCGGCGCACAGGGCTTTGAGCTCTGACCCTGGTCCCCATTCCACGACCCGTTTTAGGTGACTGGAAATCCGCGCCGCGCCCAGCACTTCTTCGGCCATGCGTTGATCGGTCAGTGCAAGGGAAACCTCGCCCTTGTCGCAAACCGTCACAAGCTCCTTGGCGCGCAACATCGGCATGGTCGCGACCGCGATACCCCCCGCCTTGATCACCCCATACCAGGCCGCAAACATGTCCGGGCAATTGGGGCCGTGGATCAATACTCGTCCCCCTGTCACAAGCCCCAACTCGCCCGTCAGAACATTGGCGATGCGGTTCGCTTCGGCCAGAAGCTGGGAATAGGTCAGGGTGCGGTCATGCGAATAAATCGCGACCCGGTCGCCATGGCCTTCGGCGACGGCCTTGTCGAGTAATTCAGCCGCACAATTCAGGCGGGCTGGGTAAGCAG
>CAXBKM010000402.1:0-2028 GCA_963976265.1 uncultured Maricaulaceae bacterium | reverse complement strand
CGCCCTCCAGGCGCCAGTCATGGCGGCCATAGAGATTGGTGAAAATCCGGTCCTTATCCTGGAGAAGCTGTACCATTATTTGCCCTCCACCAGAATTTTGGCCTGTTCGACCCAGCCTTCACGCTCGATCCGGCCCTTGAACTTCAACCGGGCATCCACCCAGGCGATTTCCTCGGCGCCCCAATCGGCGATTTGCGCAAAGTGAAACACACCCATGCTGTTGAGCAGCGCTTCGAGCTTCGGACCAACGCCGGAAAGCGTCTTCAAATCATCGGCCTTGCCCTTGGCCTTTTTCAGGAGCTTGGGCTCTTTTTCGGCGCCTGCAGCGGCGGCCTGACTGATCGGTTTGGGCTTGGCCTTTGATTTGGCCGGTGTTTTGGTCACCGACGGTGCTGGCTTGGTGCCCTTGGGTTTTTTCGCTGGTGCATTCGCCGCATTGGGCAGGCTGATGGCCTTGGCCCTTGAACCATCATAGAGCGCGTCATCGGTCAGGGATGTCAGTTCACCGGCCGGTTCGGACGCGCGGCGCGCCGATTGCGGGCCCGGCGCGACGGTTTCGCCGTTGTTGAGCTTGTCGACCAGAGCGCCGAAGTTCTCT
Source organism: uncultured Maricaulaceae bacterium (assembly GCA_963976265.1). Taxonomy (GTDB): domain Bacteria; phylum Pseudomonadota; class Alphaproteobacteria; order Caulobacterales; family Maricaulaceae; genus Hyphobacterium. The sequence continues at coordinate 1,430 of CAXBKM010000402.1, read as the reverse complement.
TCGGTCAGATCTTCATAGTAGAAATCACCATCCACATTGGAAATCTGAACCATGGGCGCATTGGCGCAGGCCCCCAGACACTCGACCTCATTCCAGGACAGCTTGCCATTGTTGGAGACACGACCTTTCGGGCCGATCTTGCTCTCGCAGATCTTCTTGATGTCACCCGCACCACGCAACCAGCACGGCGTCGTACCGCAGACCTGAATGAAATGCTCGCCGACAGGGGCCAGATTGAACTGGGTATAGAAGGTCGCAACCTCATAAACGCGGATACGCGGCATGCCGAGCCGGTTTGCGATCAGCTGGATGGCGGGCTCACTGACCCAGCCTTCCTGCTTTTGCGCAATCCACAACATCGGGATCACGGCGGAGGCTTTTTTGCCGTCCGGATATTTATTCATCCAGAAGGTTACAAGTTTCTCGCTTTCTTTTGAAAACGTGAAGCTTTCCGGCTGTGCTTGTGCAAGACGGCGGGCGCTCATCCTGTCGCTCCTTCTAAGCTGGCACCCGCAGGCATCAACTTGTCGAGTTGCTTTTGACTATTCTCAATTGTGCGGCGCAGGGAAGCGCGGCGGTAGGCTTTGACCTGTGGCCCCAGGAAAGGCAAGCGCGCGAGCAATCCGCGGCGCAGTGCAATGACCAAAAGGATGACAATAATCCCTGTCGGCCCGGCAAACTGGGTCGGCACTTCGCCCTCCATCAGCGCAAAGCGCAGGGGCAGCACCATAAAGCCGACAATCAGGCCGAAAATCGCGCCCTGAATGGCAGCGCCCAGCCAGACATGCCAGGCGGCCGTGTCACGATGGCGCTGACGCAGCGTCGCAAACGCAAATCCGAGCGTCGCCAACACGATCAGCGTGGCTACTGCCAGCTCCATCCAGATCAAGCTGCCCTCGGGCAGGTTTGGCGCGGACATCATTGGGCCACCTCGCCATCATCGGAGGATGCGGGTTCAGCCTGAATGACATGCATGGTCTGTATCAGGCCGCCTTCAACCGTGTAGATCGCGACCAGATCGATGCATGGCGCGTCCAGCCCGCTCATACACAGGCGCTCCTCATCGACTACGCGATTTCCAACCACTGTGCGGTGCGTAATCTCAGCGATCAGATCGGGATTGCTGGCAAAGCGCGCGCTCCAGATTTCACGGACAGTTTCGCGCCCTTCCAGCAGGGTGTCGCCATCCAGATTATGGAAGGACACGTCCTCGGCCAGAGTCGCCAGAAAGCCGTCGATGTCGTGGGCGTTGTGCGCTTCGATCGCGCGCGCCACAACGGCTTCTACCGTGTCGTCAGCATGAGCGGCAAACCCAAAAGCCATCCAGATCGAGGCGAATATGACCGTCAGAAAACGCACTAGCGGTCAATCTCCCCAAACACGATATCGAGCGATCCCAGAATGGCCGACACATCGGCCAGCATGTGGCC
>CAXBKM010000401.1:0-2032 GCA_963976265.1 uncultured Maricaulaceae bacterium | reverse complement strand
GACAACTTCGTCAGCTGTTTCTTCGGGCAAGCCATCATCGATAATTTCGACACTGCGTTCCGGCTCGGGCGGTAGGGCCTCAGCGGCAATTTGCTCCGGTATGATGTCGTCGTCGACCGCCTCATCGGCATCCGGCTCGGGCGCTTCCTCGATCTCGACAGGTTCAGGCGCAGCCGCCCGGACATTCGTGACATCACCCAGCGTGACCAATTCCACAGGTACGACGACACCACTGGAAAACTGGCGCGCTGCGTGCGGCAGATAGATCGCGCCGCCAACAATCATCGCGCCGTGAACCAGTAATGAAAGTGGAATGCCGACGCGCACGAATAGGCCCCCTATTCGCCCAGGGGATCTGTCACCAGGCCCAAATTGGCGTAACCGGCAGAGCTGACCTGTGCCATGACCCGCATGACCGTGCCATAATCAACCGTCTCGTCAGCGCGAATATAGATGCGGCTTTCAAACCCCGTTCCGGCAATTGCCTGCAAGCGTGGTACGAGATCGGCAAAGGGCACTTCGGTTTCCTGAATATAGACCTCGCCTTGTGCGCCGACCGTAATGGTCAGCGGCTCTTCATCGGTGGGCAGGGCCTGCGCCTCGGTTTCAGGCAGATCAACCGGCACACCGACGGCCAGCAAGGGCGCGGTGATCATGAAGACGATCAGCAAAACCAGCATCACATCGACAAATGGCGTGACATTGATCTCGGCATTCGGCTTCCACCGACTGCCTGATTTGCGCTGTGAAACAGATCCGGCCATCGCTTATTTGTCGCTTTCGCGGTCAGCCAGCGCTGACAATTCGTCGGCAAAGCCTTCCAGCTTGGCGGCATATCCCGCCAAATTGGCCGACAGGGCATTAAAGAAAATCACCGCCGGAACCGCTGCCAGCAGACCCAAAGCCGTCGCAAACAGGGCTTCGGCGATACCGGGCGCAACGACGGCGAGACTGGTGGAGCTTGTAGCGGCAATCGAACGGAAGGCGTTCATAATACCCCAGACCGTGCCGAACAGGCCAATAAATGGTGCCGATGAGGCAATCGTCGCCAGCATGCCGAGCCCGCCTTCCAGGCGGCTAAGCTCGCGACCGGCTTCTGCGCCCGCAGCACGCGAGACGCGCTCACCGGCATTGCGGCCTTCCCATTCGCGCAGCGCCGAGGCGAAGACGCGGGAGAACGGTTCCTTGGGGCGGCGGGCAAATTCATCAGAGAGCGAATCCATGGCCCGGCCTGACCAGAATTCGGATTCAAAGTGACGCGCTTTGGCACGGGCCGATCGCATCGACAGCCATTTGTCGATAGCAATCGCCCACGACCAGACCGACATGATCGCCAGAACAGCCATGACGGCTTTGACGACCCAGTCAGCACGCAGGAATAACTCCAGGAAACCAAAATCCTGCGCGGCAGGCGCAAGTTCCACAAATGTGGCGTCCATATCAGACGTCCTTCTTATCAATCAAAACACACTCGGTTTTGCCAATTAAAACCGTATACCGGTTAACCGCGCGCTACCTGCCTGTCAGGGCAGGGATGCGTCAAGGCCGCAGCCTGCCCGGTTCACTGTTCAATGGGCGGTGATTGCGGCAATTTTTGGGGGCTTTTACACACGGTCGACAGGCCATTAGCCGCGCAATACCGGCTGCCAGGCTGCGATCAGGGTTTTTGACGGGCGTTTGGGACGGCCTGCCGGATCAATGATCACCGCTTCAACGCTCGCAGTGCAGATGGTTTCGCCATCGCGCGTCAGGGCCTGCTCCATGCGCAGACGCGGGCCTTTGTTGGGCCGGTACACCGTCTCGACAATCAAGGCTTCATCGACGCGCGCGGCCTTGACGTATTCGATGTTCATGCGCCGAACCGCAAAGGCAATCGGGTCATCACTGGCAATCAGTTCGGAATGATGAATGCCCAGCGCGCGCAAGGACTCGGTGCGTCCGCGCTCGAAGAAATACAAGTACCGCGCATGATAGACGACGCCGGAAAAATCGGTGTCCTCATAATAAACCCGCACCGGCAGGCGGTGGATTT
>CAXBKM010000400.1:0-2040 GCA_963976265.1 uncultured Maricaulaceae bacterium | reverse complement strand
TCCTGACCGAGTTGGATGATGATCCATTCCTGATTGCCCAAACCTGGCGACTGGCCGCGCAGTCGGCCTATATCGGGTCTGACTCGGAGCGCGCGCAATCATTGGCGGATCGTGCCGGTGACATGTTGGAGGGTCAGCCCGCCGCACCTGACCGCTCAATGGAGCTTTATCGGGCACGCCTGATTCAGTCTTACGTCAATTGGGAAGGCGGCTTGATCATGCCCGCCGGTGCGCGCGCCATCGAAGCTATTGACGCCCTTGAAGACGCGGGCGGCGACGCCACCCCGGATACCGCCAATCTGTTTTTCTATGCCGCCATTCGCCATGCCAATGAGCGCGACAATTTGGAAGCGGCATATTATTTTTCCATCGCGAATTATATTTGGCGGTCTATGGAAATCGACGGAGAAGCGCAAACCATAGCCAATGAATGGGCGCGCTATGCACGTCGCGAAATCGAAGACGACGAGCTTGATGAGCTGGTGCTGAGATTGTCGGACAGCCCCTATCGCCCGCTTGGCTTTACGCCTGACCGTGATGATGAGCCGCGGACGGACTGGCGGGCTGCCTTTCCTGATGCACAGACCTATACGCCTGCAATTCCATCGCGGCGCCGTCCACCGCAATATCCGGCCCAAATGATGGCCGCCGGATTTCAGGGTGTTGCCTTGATGCAGTTTGATGTCACCGAAACCGGCGAGACCGAGAATATCCGGGTCTTGTTCAGTGTGCCGCATTCAGATTTTGGTGAGTCTGCAGAAAACGCTGTGCGCCGCTGGCGGTATGAGCCCGCGAGGGTCGATGGCGTCGCTGTGCCGCGCCGGGGTGTGGTGACGACAGTTGAATATGTTTTGGACTACTAATTTGGCTGGGACAAAAGCATGATTGCGCTCCTGGTTTTGACTTTAATGGCCTCTGACCCGGGCTGCCTTGAGGACGGGGCACAGATCGACGCCGACGGTCAGGGTGTGGCTGATACATGCATGAATGATGTCAGGCATTTGACGCGCCGTACGGCTGCCGCGTGGGCCGGTGGCGATTTGGCGGCTGCGGGCGATTTGGCAATTGACGCGCTCGACGCCTATCGCCTGGCGGGTTGCCAGTATCACGCCAACGCCGCCCAGCTCGGTTTTGTCGCCGGACTGGCCCTGATCCGCGAGGAATATTCGCAAGGGCGGTATTTTTTCTGGATTGCGCGAAAGGTCAATGACATGGCGTTCAGCCTCAATTGGCGCGAGGCTGAATTGGCCGAATATTATGCCGATTATTTTGGCACCTCACTTCCCGATGACGCCTTGCTGTTCAATTCTCCGTATCTGGGCCGCGGAGAAGACCCGCCTGAAATGTGCGAACAACTTCCAGCCTTGCGACTGCAGGAATCGGCTCTGGATGATTTTGCCCTCATCTGGGTGTCCTACCGTTCCAGTGATGATGGCGAAATGTCCCGGTTGAGTGTCGATTATTCATTTCCAGAAGCCTTGCCGCGCTCGGTCATTTCACAAATCAGAACCATGAGGGTTATTCCGGGCATTCAGTATGTGAACCAATTGCTGGAATTCTCGCCCTGTATTGAGCCCATTCACCCCAGTGATGATATTCGCGTTTGCTTGCCCGGATTTGACCCCATCGACGATCCCGTATCGGAGACAATGAACGAGCCATGAAACAAATAATGCTTCTCATTTGGTGGCTTGGCTTTTGTGTGTTCGCAGTCCCGGCTAACGCACAAATCTCTGACAATGCGCCCGATGACACGGCCCGTATGGAACAGGCCGTTGCATTGGCGCGGGCTGCGGAAGCCCGTGATGCACCGCCAGTTGAACAGGCGCAGCTCTGGCTCGAGGCGGCGCATACCGCGCTCAATGGTCGCGAGTTTTTCGGCTCGGCGCATCGCCGCGCGGCACGTCGCCATGTGGATCGTGCCGAGGACATTCTGGAAGAGGCCGGCATTGACAGCCCGCTTTTGCAGGGGCGCGTCGCGATGGCGCGCGCGAATGATTGGCGCTGGCGAGAACGCTATTCACGCGCCCATGAATTTGC
>CAXBKM010000399.1:0-2042 GCA_963976265.1 uncultured Maricaulaceae bacterium | reverse complement strand
ATCCCTCCAATCGCTATTTGGCACAGCGCGTGCGGCTATTTGTTGATCATCTGGCCGCGAGCTTTGAGGGCCGGGTTTGATCACCAGAACCATTTCGCACGACCAACCAGAGTCCAGGACATGAAATTCCGGATCAATGGTAATCGACATAGCTGGCCAAAAACCGCATCGCGCAAAATGCCCAATACGCGGGACCCGCTCTGGAAAACCGGCGTCAACGCCCAGGACATCCAGACATAAAACCGTGCGACCTTCTTCCGGTCGCTCTCGAAAATGGCGAGCGCGACGACCTGGCTGTGCCGGGTATCAAGGACGCTTGCCAAGGCGATCGCATCGCCCAGAGCCAGATTGGCACCCTGACCCAGTTGCGGACTGGTGCCATGCGCTGCATCGCCGATCATCACGACATTGCCGCGTCGCCAGCTTGGACAACGCACATCGCGATAAATGGCTGGCGTAAACGTGTCCAGGTGCGCAACACCGTCGAACAATTCAGCCGCCTCGGGCCAGGCTTGCTCAACCGCGCCCTTGAAACTGACCAGGCCGCCGGCTTTCCAATTGGCAAATTCGCGCCGGCGCAACGACCAGAAAAAGCTGACTGCATCGGGGCCGTCCGGATCGCCCGGATCACGACCCACAGGCAGAACGCCGATCATGATACGGCAGCCATCATACACTTGGGCCAGGTTGCGCGCCGCCGTCCACTGACCGGTTCGATCCGGTCTGACAGCCCAGACCGCACCCCATGGATAGACTGGCGCTCGCGCGCCGGGACAAATTTGCTCGCGCAATGCAGACTGGGCACCATCGGCCACGATGACGAGATCAAACGGCGCGCTGGTCTCGCCGTTGGCAAACCCCAGGCGCGGCGCTTGCCAATCGGCGATCGTCACGACCTCGGCGGCTGTTCGGATATTCACGCCAGATGACCGCGCAGCCTGATAAAGCGTTTCAAACAAACTGGCGCGATGAATACCGATGCCCTGGTCGCCCTTGCGCCCATGTGCATATCGCAAATCCAAAATCGGCTTGCCGTCCGGCGACGTGCCGTAGAGGCTATCAATCGGCGCGCCGCGATGTTCGATAGCGTCGCGCAGTCCCAACTGGTCTAGAGCCTCAAGGCCCGACGGTTGGAGCAAGAGACCCGCACCGAGTGGCTGTGCAGTTTCGAACCGTTCGAAAATCGTCACATCATGGTGCGCGCGAGCAAGCGCAGTCGCAGCGGCCATGCCACCAATACCGCAACCGATCACCGCGACTTTCATCGCGCGTGGACAATCTGCAGGTCAGTGAGAGAGCCAATCATCGTCTCAGCCTAGACCAAAACCCAGCGGTTCGGCGATTGTCATTTGTGACGCAGATGACTGTGGCAATCCTGTCAACAAATTGTGGACAAGTCTGTGAGCAAGGCTGTGGATAAGCGGTCAGCGCGGATCGGCGTGCCAATGCATCATGAACAGGCTTGCGTCGTTCAGCACAGAGATCGGCGGTATCTCGCCATCAGGTCCGTCATAAGGCGATGGGTCAAACCAGTAGATCAGACCGGGATATCGTTCATCCATACAGCTGACCCTGCCGGACATTTCCTCCATACCCGAAAAGCAATCGGCCGGTTCAAAACCGCTAGCGGAAAAACTGTCTCCAATGTCGGCGCGAAGGCCCGCGATATGGCCTGCCTCGTAGATTTTGACATCCGCCAAGGATTGGGATTGCCAGCTGGCTGATACCTCGAATACAGGCGCGCCGCCGACTTCGTGGCTAAGCACCACCACATCATAAGCCTCACCTTCGACAGACCTCTGTTCGAGGCGCGCGGAAAAATCGGGCAAGGCGGCTTCCAGAGCATCGACAGTCAGTGGCAGGTCGGCATGGAATGGTCCCAGTGCATTGCCCGAAATCTCCCATGGCGCCGATTGGGCATCAGGCATGTCTGCGCCCGGTTCGCTGCCCGGTGAACAGGCGATCAGGATGAATGACAAACCCAGAGCGTGCATCGTCGATAGTCTCATGGCATACTCGTCCTCAACGACATTCGGGGGACA
>CAXBKM010000398.1:0-2059 GCA_963976265.1 uncultured Maricaulaceae bacterium | reverse complement strand
GTCTTCGCCCAGCGACTGGGCGACGAGACGGGTGCATTGATCCTGCCCCTCATTCGCCCCCTTGGCGATGTGGACGCCGACGAGCCGCCCTTCGAACCCGGGGAGTTGGCCAATATTGCAGCGCCGCCGGTTTCGCCCTCGCGGCGGACGTTCGAGTTGGCGCGCCTGATTCTCGCCAAGGAAAAAGCGCTGGGAAGAGCCATCGGTGTCGGCGGGGCCATGGCGCTGGCTGAACCGCTCGCCGCCCTGATTGATGATCTCTGGACCGAAGAGACCGGCGATCTGGCGGCGCTGGGCGAGTCCATAAAGGCTTTCCTGCCCGCCCATCTTCAGGAGTCAGCCGATTTCCTCTCAATCGTCATGACGGCGTGGCCGCTTCGACTGAACGAGCTTCAGGCGATTGACGCGACGCAGCGCCGGTCCGCCCTGCTGGGCGCGCTCGCCGAACACTGGCGTGAAGCACCGCCGAAAGGCCCGGTTATCGCCGCCGGGTCAACCGGCTCCATCCCTGCCGCCGCTGAATTGATGGCCGTCATTGCCAGTCTGGAGAGCGGCATTGTCATTCTGCCGGGCCTTGACCGCGAAATGGATGACAAGGCTTGGGACAAGATCGATTCTGCACATCCACAATGGGCGATGCGCGATTTTCTGACCCGGGTGGGCGTTGACCGAAAAAGCGTCCCGGATTGGCCCGGCAGTGCCGTGGGCAAGCCCGCTTTTGCCCGTCAGCGCGTTGTCGCCGAAGCTTTGCGACCAGCCGAGGAAACCGCCGACTGGCTTAAACGCATCGCGGTTCTGACAGAGTGGGGCGAGGATTTTCTCAGATCCGGATTTGAAGGCCTGTCCTTGATGGAAGCCGCCAATCCGGAAGCTGAAGCCAGCGCCATTGCCCTGATGCTGCGTGAAACGCTGGCGCATGACAATCAGACGGCAATGGTTGTCACACCGGATCGGGCATTGGCGCGGCGGATCTCTGCCGAAATGCGTCGCTTCGGCGTACGGCTCGACGATTCAGCGGGGACCTCGCTGCTCGAAACGCGACCCGGTGCTTTCCTGCGTCTTGTTCTGGATGTTGCCGAGCAACCCGGCTCTGCTCTTGCGCTGACCGCTCTGTGGTCCTCACCGCTTTTTGGGCTGGGTGACGATCGTGTAAAATTGAAACCAGCCCTCGATCTGATTGATCTGGCCTTGCGAGGGTCGCGCCCAGGCGTCGATTTCAATGCCGTGCGCGCCCGCCTTTCAAGTGAGGACAACTGGAATATTCGCGACCCCGACCGCGCGCCATCAATTGCCATCATTTCACGTATTGAAGCCATATTTGAACCCATATTGGCTGGCGGCAAACGCTCCGCTGCCGATTGGGCCAACCGGTTGGCGATGGTCGCCGAAGCCCTGTCGGATAGTGACGATAAGGCGGGCGCAAGCCGGCTATGGGCTGGAGATGGCGGCGAGGCGGCGGCAAATTTGATCCGCGATTTCCTGACCGAATCCGACGCCCTGCCGGATTTATCACTGTCCGATTTTGCCGCAACATTTGCTGAATTGGCCCGCTCGACGCGGGTCCGCCCGCAAGGTGATTTGCATCCGCGCCTGCGCCTGTTCGGACCGCTGGAAGCCCGGTTGATCAGTGCAGACCGGGTTATTCTGGCAGGGCTCAACGAAGGTGTTTGGCCCGCCGGTTTGGGCAGCGACCCCTGGCTGTCACGCGGCATGCGCGAAGAGGCTGGCCTGCCACCACAGGAGCGCCGCTATGGTCTGGCCGCGCATGATTTTGCACAATTGGCCGGCGCGAAAGACGCCATTCTGACCCGGTCCCTGAAAGTCGACGGCGCGCCGACCGTAGCCTCGCGATGGGTCTGGCGACTGCAAACGCTGGCCCGCGGCGCGCTCGGCAATGAGGGCGCGAAAGACGCGTTGAAATCATCACGCAACTATACCGCCCTGGTTCGCGCCCTTGATCAGTCAGAGAGCGTCAAACCGGTCGGCGAGCCTTTTGCAACACCCCCGGTTAGCGCGCGGCCGCGCAAAATGTCGGTGACTGATGTCCGCAAATGGGTCC
>CAXBKM010000397.1:0-2060 GCA_963976265.1 uncultured Maricaulaceae bacterium | reverse complement strand
ATCGTCAGCGATTGCCCATCATGCTCGAACGGTGTTTCCGAAATCAGTTTGACCAGTTCTTCGGCTTTTTGCTCTGCTGCTGGCAGTGAGCTTAAAGTCAGAACCACGCCAAACTCATCGCCGCCCAGGCGGCCAATTGCGTCGGTCTCGCGCAGATGTGTGGTCAGCATTGTGCTGACATGGTGCAGGGCGGCATCGCCCGCTGCATGACCATAGGTATCGTTGACGGCCTTGAAGCCGTTCAGATCAAAATAGGCCAAAGCGGACGGCGCATTGTGGCGTTCAGCCAATGCAACGGCCTTGGAGACTTCACGGACAAAGGCGCGTCGGTTCAGGATCGGCAGCAATACGTCATGATCGGCGAGAGATTCCAGATCGGTGATTTTTGACCGCAGACGTTCGGTTTCCTGACGCAATTGATCGACTTCGCCCATCAGCGTCAGCAGGGCGCGCTGGACATTGGGTGTCAGCTCATTTTCCGGTACGCCCATAATGGAGGCGGCATCACGTGGCCCAGCGGCGGCCGCTGAGCTGTCCGCAGATGCGGTTCCAGATGTGCGCTTGGCTTCGCTGGTGGCGCTTGTAGCGCGCGAATTGTCGAGCGGTCGGATGCGCATGGCGGACAGCCTTTCCGGTGTTAGAGGGCTTTTTCTCACCGAAAGTGTCGCCGCGTGCAGTTAAGAAAGAGTCAAGGTTAACCGCTTGACGCGCGCGCCGCCGTGCCTATGGTCCCGCGCTTCCAATTTCGATGTGACTGGAGGCCTGCTATGAGCCGACCGCAAATTGCCATTGTGATGGGATCACGGTCTGATTGGCCGACCATGAAGCGGGCTGCCGACATTCTGGACGAGTTAGGCCTGGGCTATGACGCGCGCGTCGTTTCGGCTCATCGAACGCCCGACCGCATGTCCGACTTCGCCAAAACTGCGATTGAGACCGGGTTCAAGGTTATTATCGCGGGCGCGGGCGGCGCTGCGCATTTGCCAGGCATGATCGCATCCATGACGACACTGCCTGTGCTTGGGGTGCCCGTTGAATCCAAAGCCCTGTCCGGCATGGATAGTTTGCTTTCGATTGCGCAAATGCCGGGCGGCATACCGGTCGGTACATTGGCCATTGGCGAGGCCGGCGCGAAAAATGCTGGCCTGTTGGCAGCATCGATCATTGCATTGGGCGATGACGATGTCGCCAAGCGTCTCGCCGCATGGCGGACGGCGCAGACCAGAAGTGTTCCCGATTCGGTAGCCGACTAAGGTCATGGGCGCTTTTGTTCCGCTCCAGCCGGGATCGGTGATCGGCATTTTGGGTGGCGGCCAGCTGGGCCGCATGCTGGCGACAGCGGGGGCCGAACTAGGCTTTGACATCCATGTCTATGAACCCGAACTGGATGCGCCTGCCGCGCGCGTCGCGGCGCGGGCCTATGCGGCTCCATGGAGTGATCTGGGCGCAGTCGCGGCGTTTGCCGCCAAATGCGACGCCGTCACCTATGAATTTGAGAACATTCCGATTGAGGCCGTTGAAGCGGCGGCCGGTCAGGCATTCGTTCGTCCAGGCTCACAGTCACTGTCTTTGACCCAGGACCGCGTGACGGAAAAGACCTTCATACGCGATTGCGGGGCCGGGACGGCCGATTTTGCTGCGGTCGACAGTCTTGAGGATTTGCGGTCGGCGCTCCATCAAATCGGATTGCCCGCAATCCTGAAGACCCGCCGCTTTGGCTATGATGGCAAGGGTCAAACCGTCATTCGCGCCCTGTCTGATGCTGATGCGGCCTGGGACTTTGTCGGCGGTGTGCCGTCCATTGTCGAGGCTATGGTTTCGTTTACCCGTGAATTATCCGTCGTCGCAGCTCGCAGCGCGTCCGGCGACATGGCGGTTTATCCGCTGGGTGAAAACGTCCATTCGGGCGGGATATTGCGCACAACGCATGCGCCCGCCCGAATCGATTCGCCGACTCAGGCTGAAGCCATGCGAATCGCCGCGGCGCTGGGCGAGGGCCTGGACCATGTTGGCGTGTTTGCTGTGGAATTATTTGATCTGGGCGAGGGGCAGCTTCTGGT
>CAXBKM010000396.1:0-2086 GCA_963976265.1 uncultured Maricaulaceae bacterium | reverse complement strand
CAACCTGCCATGTATATCTTGAAAAGGATTCAGCCTCGGCATTCACCGCGATAAGCGACGTCGAGGAGGAAATGCTGGAGTGCGTTGCGGAAGATCGCCAGCCGGAAAGCCGACTGAGTTGCCAACTCTACGTTCCTGAAGGGATAGAGCAAGTCATTGTTCGGTTGCCCAAAACCCAAGGCTGAATGTTCTGCATTCCCGGTGAGAAAGAATAGGAAGACCCCATGAACACCAAGAAAAAAGTGGCGATTGTAACTGGTGGCGCAAGCGGTATTGGCTTTGCGTTCACGCGAAGCCTTGCTGACGCAGGATACGCCGTTGTCATCGCAGATATGGCCGGAGCGGATGAAGCTGCCAATAGACTTAAAAGCGAAGGCTTTGATGTGATCGGCGTTAAGGCCGATGTCGCTAACGTAGACGACACAAACGCGATGGTTGCCGCGGCGGTCGACAATTTTGGCGGCCTGGATTTGTTGGTGAACAATGCGGGTATTTTCACCTCGCTGAAGCTAAAGCCATTTGACCAAATTGAACCCGCTGAATGGATGAAAGTGATGGAGGTCAATACGCTCGGCCCATTTCTTTGTGCCAAAGCGGCGCTCCCAGAACTACGTAAGAGTACGGCCGGCAGGATCGTGAATATCGCGTCAACGTCGCAACTTAAAGGTGCTCCGTTCATGCTGCACTACACGTCTAGCAAAGGAGCTGTTGTGTCTTTTACCCGCGCCTTGGCGCGTGAATTGGGCAAAGACAACATTACAGTGAATGCTATTGCGCCTGGATTTACGCTCAGCGACGGAGTGCTTGCAACTGGCATGGAAGAAATCATGGGCGACGTGGTCAGGAAGTCCAGCCGCTCCATCCCGCGCGATCAGGTACCGGGTGATCTGACTGGCGCACTGCTCTTTCTTGCCAGTGATGGCGCGGCATTCATTACCGGACAGACCGTCGCCGTAGATGGCGGGAGCTACTTCCTGTGACCCGGTCGTATGCTTCACTGTCCATGTATATTGACGGCCATTTCATAGGGGCCGATGATCGGGATGGAGAGCCGGTTTATAACCCGGCCAACGGACAAGTTGTCGGCCAGTTGCCCCATGCCATGCCCGAAGATCTGGATGCAGCCATTGCTGCGGCGGATCGTGCGTTCCAAACGTGGCGCTGGACGTCACCCTTAGAACGCAGCCGTATTCTGCGCAGCGTTGCGGGTATGATCCGAGATCGGGTCGAGGATATCGCCTATAGCCTCACAATGGATCAGGGCAAGCCGCTGACCGAAGCCAGAATGGAAGTCATGGGGGCTGCGGATCATGCAGAGTGGCACGCAGAGGAATGTCGCCGCATCTACGGGCGCGTCATCCCGCCGCGTGATCCAAGCGTCCGCCAGACTGTTATTCGCCAGCCTGTTGGCGTCTGTGCATCATTCTCGCCTTGGAATTATCCACTCAATCAGGCGCTTCGCAAAATCTGCGCCGCTTTGGGATCGGGATGTACGATTATCCTCAAGGCCTCCGAGGACGCACCAAGCGCCGTCGTTGCGCTGGCGCAAATGTTTCATGACGCGGGCTTGCCAGCGGGGTGCCTCAATGTCGTTTGGGGCGTGCCTGCTCAGATATCGGAGCATCTCATCAAGTCACCTAACGTGCGCAAAATCTCATTTACCGGGTCAATCCCCGTTGGAAAACATCTAGCGGCAATGGCTGGGGCGCATATGAAGCGCGTCACAATGGAACTGGGTGGGCATTCTCCGGTTCTGGTGTTCGATGATGCCGATATTGACAAGGCCGCGACCCTTTTGGCCGGTTATAAAGGGTTGAACGCAGGTCAAGTGTGTATGTCGCCAAGCCGGTTCTACGTCCATGAAAGCGTGGCCGAAGAATTTGGCGAAAAATTTTCCGAAGCCTTTGGAACGCGCGTAGTCGGAGACGGCATGGAAAGTGCCACGACAATGGGCCCGCTAGCCCATAACCGACGTGTGAGCGCGATGACCGAGTTTGTTTCCGACGCAACCGCCAAAGGTGCAAGTATATTGACCGGCGGCAAGGCCATGTCAGGCCCAGGTAACTTCTTTCCGCCGACCGTGTTG
>CAXBKM010000395.1:0-2098 GCA_963976265.1 uncultured Maricaulaceae bacterium | reverse complement strand
CACCCGTGCCTCGATAACAACGTCGCGCAGATTGGCCGCCACGACGAACAAGACCGGCGCGCTTTGCACCGCGTTGACCGCCTGCCCCACCTCGATACGCCGGTCCAGTACAAAGCCATCAATCGGCGAACGAATTTCGGTGCGCCTCAGATTGATTTCGGCTTCGCGGATGCGGGTTTCCGCGGCACCCACAGATGCACGCGCCCGGCTGGCTTGTGCTTCAGCTTCACGCAGGCTGAAGCGTAAATCTACGACGCGCGATTCCGATGTCGCGCCGCGTTGTGCCAGGGCATCCGCGCGCGCAACCTGATGCTGGAAGCCGTCACGCCGGGCCTCAGCGGCCTCAAGGTCCGCAATCGCAACGGCCAGGGCGGATCGCTCGCGCTCAAGGGCGGCCTGCCAGGGTTCAGCGTCGATACGCGCCAGAACATCGCCCTGCGATACAGGCCCGTCAAAGTCGACAAGAATTTCTGAAATGCGCCCGGAAATTTCCGCACTGACCTCGACTGTTGCCGCGGGGCGAACGGTTCCAACCGCCGGGACAATGTCGACGACATCACCAATTTCCACCGTCGCCGTCTCAAACCGGTCGGATGATGTTTCCGTGCACGCCGCAAGGCCCAGAACCAAAACGCCGGTCAGGATGAGGCAGGGTCTGATGTCGAAAATAGCGACTCGGTCAGGTCGGTGCGCGCGCGACAATGGCGCCTTGCAAACTCGCAAATTGGAGTCGGTCGCCCTCATCGGGCGGCTCGATCGGTCGCGCGCATGGCCACTCTCCCCGATTGGTGTCTTTTTAGATTAGACACCTTTAGAATGAGTAAAACAGGTTTTGGGCGTTGTCGTCAATCAAATAGAAATGCCAATAATCAAAATGAAAACAATGAACAGTGTTTACTCTGTTGACGGTTTTCAGTCTGGCTTTCACCGCGTTGGCAGCTAACCGCCCGAACACAACTCATCGCCATTACCCTCCAGCCCGTCGCGCCCGGATATCAGCGAATTTCGACAACCTCCGCAATTGCGCCGGAGCCTTCCGTCTGATTTCGAACGGCGATGCCATACAGGGCGGGGACCCAATACCGTGTCCGGGCGCGGCGCGTCTCGCCCCGGCTATCACCGCGATCGTATTCCACGTCATAAATCAGCATGGTTATTTGTGTGCCGCCCAGTTCGCGCGATTCACATCCGCTGTGTCGTACCGTGAAATCACTTTCAACCCGAATTGTCCTGTATCGACCTGCAGCCGGATAAATCTGTGTCACCAGGGTCTCGAAACTGTCGCCAGGCCCCAAGGCAGACAATGAAGCCGCCGGATCACCCCGATAGACAAAGCGCCTGGTATTTCCGCCCACCGTTTCGGAAACTGGAATCACCCCGGCGATCATGGCACGCGTCGAATGAGGCTCTGCCGACATCGGCTCGCCGGCCTCGTCAACCTGCATCCATTGCATGAGATCGACCGTAAAGGCCTCTGCCGCTTCCACATCAATCAGAAATGCCGGGCTGAACCGGTTCCCACCACCCGCATCAACGGCATAGACCATCCGACTGCCTGGCTCGAGCGCGACAGGCTGTAGCGGCGGACACTGATCCTGGCCGAAAGCTGACCCTGGAGAGAACAGCATCCCGAAAAAGGCCGAACCAGCTATGAATCGAGCGCGTGTAATGATCACAGACATATCAAATATCCTCCGTGCGGTTCGCGACAAACAGGGGCAAGCAACGCCAACACGCTGGCTCACAATTTACAGCCAGACATTGATTTTAGGGTGTGTTTTCGTGTCAACGCAAGGCAGGGCACCAATCGCGAACGTGCCGCGCACACAGAGCCGCACGTCACACCACACGGTCAGATTAGAGGCCAGACATCGGGCAATAGTTTGACTGACAAAGCGGCATACAAGTGTTGCAACAGATGAACTCGTCACCTGACCCCGGCACCGCCCAGCTACAATTGGCGTTACATGTGCCTTCACACTGTGGGCAGGCCCAGGCGGCGGCCGCCGTCGCTCCCGCCATCATCAAACCAGCCAGCGTCGTTTTGAAAAAGCGATTCATAATATCTCCTCCCAGTGAGTGTTGATCACTCACATAC
>CAXBKM010000394.1:0-2110 GCA_963976265.1 uncultured Maricaulaceae bacterium | reverse complement strand
TGAACACGGCTCATGCGAACACTTTCCGGGCGATCATCAGCCCTACAAACAAGGCCAGAACGGCCAGCACGACCGAGCCGAGCGCATAGCCAAGCGCGCCCAGCCAGGCTTTGCGCTCGATCATCACAACGACATCGAGCGAAAACGCCGAAAAGGTCGTAAATCCGCCCAGCACCCCAACCGCAAAGAAGGCGCGCAGCGCGTTGGCGTCGGGGCGTTCGGCCAGTGCCAGCCAGCCGACGAACAAGCCCATCAACAGGCCACCGATCACATTGACCATCAGCGTACCATGTGGCCAGTCAGGCCCGAGTGTGCGCAGCGCCCACTGACCGGTCAGATGGCGCGACGCGGCCCCGATGGCCCCGCCCGCAGCGATGAGGAGAAGGTTTGTCATTCTGGGGCGCGGAATACGCCTGTGGGCGCCAAGTGGCAAGGGAGAGTCACCTTATCAAGAGCCATGCATTTCCGCATAGCTCCTCAAGCGGAAACGGCGATTGTTGTTTGGCATAAGACGCTTATCTCACTCCTTGCGAGACGGAAATATCCGCTCGCCAAGATCAAGGACAAGAATAATGAGTCGATTGACCCACACCCTCGCCGTCGTCGCGCAACTGGTTTTCGTGGCCGCCGTAACCGGTGGCATGATTGTCGCGATTGCCCCGACGATTGCCTAGAAGCAAGCAGACCGGTCCCTCCGACGGGGCTGCTGAACACCGAAACGGGCGTTGGCATCAGCCAGCGCCCGTTTTTGTATGTCGGCAATCAGGCTTTGGCGCGGAAGACCTGCACGATCATCAAAACAACCGACAAAATAATCGCAAGACCGCCCATGCCAACAATGGGCCCGTACTGCTCCGGATTGCCGCCGCCATAAAGGCCATACAGGGCATAGACCATCAATCCTGCCGCCGCCTGATGCAGGATCAGATGG
The DNA here is from genome assembly GCA_963976265.1 of uncultured Maricaulaceae bacterium. Taxonomy (GTDB): domain Bacteria; phylum Pseudomonadota; class Alphaproteobacteria; order Caulobacterales; family Maricaulaceae; genus Hyphobacterium. Next base: position 1,179 of record CAXBKM010000394.1, on the reverse strand, counting down.
ACCCAGGCCACAACGCCTTGCGGTACCGCCCATAAGCGGTAGATCATCGCCCACAATATGGACAGCACACCGCCCACCAACATAGCGTGCGCGTGGGTCGGCAACTGGCTGTGATCCCCGCTCTCACCCATCACCATGCCCAGCACCATGCCACCGAGCAGCCACAACAGGCCCAGCACAAGAAATACGCGATCAACTTTCATGGATAATCCCTCCCCAGGAATGTGACGCCAACCTACGCCACGCATCGGGGGCGGTAAATCGAAATCCTAGGGCTCGATGGTCTGTACGGCGTAATATTCCTGCCGCCAGAGCCGATAGAGCAACCAGGCCGGAACGCCCGTTGTCTCGCCCAGATAATCGGCCTGCGAGGCATGAATGCGCCAGGCCCGCGTTTTCAGTGAAATATCCGCATTCAGCGCAAAATCTGGATCGGGCTGCAAATCGGCGACACGCGCATAGCGTTCACCACCAAAACGCCGTGTGCCCGGCCGGGAGACCAGCGTATAGGCCAGCGTGACCGGTTCTCCGCGCAGTGCGGCATAGCTTTGCGTCGCCGTCTGGGCGGCCTGCCCCATCGCCATATGATCGGGGTGCAGGGAGACACCGCTGGGTGGATGGAATGTCACAACGGCGTCCGGCTCAAGACGGATCAACTCGTCGAGCACACGCGCGCCCAGTTCGGCCTCGCTCATCGCCTGCGCCACCCCGCCATCAGGCAAGCCCAGCACGATCTGTTCGTCCAGCCCGAGCGCAAATCCATGGCGACGCAATTCACCCTCTCGGACAACGCCCAGATGCTGCTGCGCCACGATGGGCGGGTATTGCGTTCCGGCTTCGCCGCGCGTGGCCGTTATGGTGGCCACGAAGGCGCCCTCCGCGACGGCACGCGCGATCAACTCGGTCGCGGTAATCTCGTCATCAGGATGTGCAAACACCAGAACGATACGCTGTGCGTTCAGCGCTTCGGTGACACGGCTCGCGGCATCGACACCGGGCTCGGCAAAGATTGAGCGGCCATACCAAAACAGAGCCTGGCCGATGATGAAGAGCGCCAGCATTAATATCCCGGCCCCGAGGGCGAATCTTCGCATGTCTGTTCTCCCTGCCTGGATGATCGCGTCAACCGCGCCTTTGCGACCGTTTGATGCGCCAGCGCTCCAGACGCTCCTTGATCGC
>CAXBKM010000393.1:0-2111 GCA_963976265.1 uncultured Maricaulaceae bacterium | reverse complement strand
AGGGCCGTGATAACGGTCATGTGGCGAAGGACGAATTGAAGGCCGTGAGCAAGATTCAGCCTACCGCCCAACAACTCGACGACATGATCTTTGCCTTCACCGTCTGCAAGCATGTTAAGTCCAATGCCATTGTTTACGTCAAGGACGGCGCAACAGTTGGCATTGGTGCAGGACAGATGAGCCGGGTTGATTCGGCGCGCATCGCTCACAGCAAAGCAAAAGAAGCGGCTGCGGCATCAGGCGCTAAGGATGCGCTGACGGCCGGCTCTGTTGTAGCATCGGATGCATTCTTCCCCTTTCCCGACGGCCTGCTGGTGACTGCGGAAGCCGGCGCGGTGGCCGTTATTCAGCCGGGTGGATCGATTCGGGACGATGAAGTGATTAAGGCCGCCGACGAAAAGGGCCTAGCCATGGTCTTTACCGGGATGCGCCATTTCCGCCACTAGATCGAGGGCGTCTCGTTAGACGGTTGGCGCGGCCGTCTGCTGTGTTAGACGCTCCATTTCGGCAATGAGTTTTTGCCAATTTACCGGCTTGGTGATCACGACTTTCGCGCCGGCTTGAATGTAGCCCTTGTGGTTTTCTTCCAGCGCATCTGCGGTCAGGGCAATCATAGGCGGCGTACCTCCCGTCGATTCCTGCGCGCGAATTTTTTCCATGGCCTCGGGGCCGTCCATAACAGGCATCTGCATATCCATGAGGATAATGTCGAATTGCCCGTTAGCATTTGCGTTCACCGCCTCAAGCCCATGTTCGACGCCGAGCACCGTGTGGCCCAACCGGGACAGCATGGTGGTCATCAACATCCGAGTAGTTTCATTGTCCTCGGCCACTAAGATTTGCAATGGCCGCTTAGCTTCCGTCAGTTGAGACGACGCGACTGGGCTGCGACTTTGCGGATCTGCCGCAATTTCGATCTTTGTTTTGTCGCCGGGTTGAAGCATGACGGTGAAGCCGAACGTCGAGCCTGCGCCTTTGTTACTGTCAAACCAGATGCGTCCGTCCATCATCTCTACAAAATTTTTGGAGATTGTCAGGCCAAGTCCGGTGCCGCCGTACTTTCTGGACGTTGAACTGTCTTCCTGCACAAACGGATGAAATAAGTGATCGTGATTGTCGGTCTTTATGCCCACGCCTGTATCGGAGACCAGCGTTTCAACGCAAATGCGCCCATCGTCTAATTTCTCTTGGCGCACGCACACATTGATTTTGCCGTTGGTCGTGAATTTGTTCGCATTGCCAAGCAGGTTCAATAAAATCTGCCGGTATTTTTTCGCATCGCCACGGTAGACATGTTGGACCGAATCTTCGAACTCTGAGTTGATGACATTGCCCTTGGCAGAAGCGAGCGGCACAAAGATCGCGCACAAATCCGATACGGTATTGTGGATTGAAAAATCTACTTCTTCCAGTTCGACATGGCCCGATTCGATTTTGGAGAAATCCAGAATATCGTTGATAAGATCAAGCAAGTTGTGAGTCGAGCGCGTCAAACGCGTGAGCAATTCTTGTTGCTCTTCGCGCAGCCCGCTGCTTACCAACAGATCGGCCATACCAAGAATACCGGTAATGGGCGTGCGGATTTCGTGACTAACCACGGCCAGAAATCGGTTCTTGGCTGCGTTGGCAGTCTCTGCGGCAAGCTTGGCTTCTTGCAAGTCGGCGGTACGCTCAATCACTTGGCGCTCTAAATTTATGGTGGCCAAAGCTTTGCGTTGCCTGTTGACGCTCAGTGTGCCTGCCAGAGCCGCTGCGAGTAAGGTTGCAAACAATCCGATGGCGAACAATGCGATTGGTTGAAATTGATTCAGACGCTGAATAAATGCAGGGTAAGCGCTAAATTCGATCTGCCATCGCCGACCAAAAACCTCGCGCTCCAAAACCTGATTATGTAGTGTCGAGGCAGCAGTATCCTGGACCGGGGAATTGTAAAATGTGTCCACCCGGCCGGATTCTGTTATATCGCTCAGTTGATAACGAAATGAGCTGTTGTCCAGATTCAAGGGGTCAAGCACTTCTCGCGTTATCAGCGGGGTATAACTCCACCCGAAGGCATCAGCCTCGCGCTTCTCAACTGTGTTTGGTGTAGTGGCGCCGCGATAAATCGGCAT
>CAXBKM010000392.1:0-2126 GCA_963976265.1 uncultured Maricaulaceae bacterium | reverse complement strand
GTACGGCTGCGCAAGCTCGATCCCTATCTCAATGTCGACCCCGGAACGATGTCGCCCTACCAGCATGGCGAAGTCTATGTCACCGACGATGGTGCGGAGACCGATCTGGATCTCGGCCATTATGAGCGCTTTACCGGCGTCCCGGCGGCGCAGAGTGACAACATCACGACGGGCCGCATCTATCAGAACATTATCGACCGGGAACGCCGCGGTGACTATCTGGGCGCGACGGTGCAGGTCATTCCGCACGTCACCGACCAGATCAAGCAATTCGTCCTGTCGGATGCGGGCGATGTCGATTTCGTGCTGTGCGAAGTCGGCGGCACGGTCGGCGATATCGAAGCCCTGCCGTTTTTCGAATCGCTGCGCCAGCTGGGCCAGGAATTGGGCCGCGACAACGCGCTATTCCTGCATGTCACCTTGATGCCTTACATCAAGGCTGCCGGCGAGATGAAGACCAAGCCAACCCAGCATTCCGTCAAGGAATTACTGTCCATCGGTATCCAGCCGGATATTTTGCTGTGTCGCTGTGAAGTGCCGATTGCCGCCAGCGATAAACGCAAAATCGCGTTGTTCTGCAACGTCCCTGAAAGCGCCGTCATTGAAGGTCGCGATGCGTCCTCGCTGTATGATGTGCCGCTGGAATATCACGGGCAGGGGCTCGACCGGGAGGTTCTCAAACGTTTCCGGATTGATGATGCGCCGGATCCTGAACTGACGCGCTGGCAGGACATCTCAAAAACCATTCACGCGCCCGATGGCGAGGTGACGATCGGGATTGTCGGCAAATATGTCAGCCTGCTGGATGCCTACAAATCCTTGATGGAAGCGCTCGCCCATGGCGGCATTGCCAACAATGTCAAAGTCAATCTCAAATGGCTTGATTCCGCTCAGTTTGAGGGCGGTGAGGGTTTGACCACGCTGGAAGACGTGCATGGCATTCTGGTGCCGGGCGGCTTCGGTCATCGAAGCGGCACGTAATCTCGCCGGGATAGACGGCGCAGGTTCAACTGAATTTGGCACACCCGCCGTGCCGATTGTCGGCCTGATGACGGAATGGGCGCGCGGCAACCGGATTGAACAACGTGACGCGATGAGTGATCTGGGCGGGACAATGCGCCTGGGGTCCTATCCGGCCCGTCTCGTGGACGGGTCGAAAGTCCGCGAGATTTATGGCGACGCGCAAATCGAAGAGCGCCATCGCCACCGCTATGAAGTGGACGTTGCCTACCGTGACAAGCTGGAGGCCAGCGGCCTGATTTTCTCCGGCCTGTCACCCGATGGTGTATTGCCGGAGATCGTGGAGCGGACCGACCATCCCTGGTTTATCGGCGTTCAGTTTCATCCGGAATACAAATCACGCCCGTTTGAGCCCCATCCATTGTTCGCCAGCTTCATAGCCGCAGCGATCGAGCAGAGCCGACTGGTCTGATATTCGGGCGTGTCAAAGGGGCGATGCCCACCGGTGATCCAGCGCGACCGGTTTCAAACGAACATTGAGATCTTGATGTCGTGTGGTCCCCGGCGGGATCGCTCCATTTTGATAGCATAATTGGCCGTCAAAGTCATCGCGCGCGGGAAAATGTGATAATTCGCCCCAAGCCCGTGTGAAAATTCAATAAAGTTTGCATCCGATTGGTGGCGCCGGTGCATCTTGGTATCCAAAAGCCGGAGGTTTTCTCCGGCACGGAGGAGATGCACACATGAAAACCTGTCTTTTTACCGGCCTGATTTCCGCCCTGGCATTGAGCGCTGCCGCATCCGCGCAGGATGTAGAACGCAATTTCGACGAGGACGGTTTCGACCGCATTGACCTCTCGGGTCAGTTTGAAGTCCGGATCGAAATCGGCGAGGGCTATGCCATCCAAATGAGCGGCGATGCCGACGATATGGACCGGGTCCGCGTTGAAACCGAAAACGGCGAATTGCGCATTCGAACCCGTAATCGCTGGTTTGGAAACAGTCGTGATTTGGACGTCATGGTCGTCATGACCATGCCGCGCATCGATGCCGCCGAGTTCAGCCGCGGCGTTGAAGCCAGCCTGTCCGGCGTCGATGCCGAACGTTTTGACCTGGAAGTGTCCACCGGCGCCTATGCCCAGGTGACCGGACGCTGCGGATATCTC
>CAXBKM010000391.1:0-2149 GCA_963976265.1 uncultured Maricaulaceae bacterium | reverse complement strand
ATGCATTCGCGCGACGACAGGCCTGTCGTGACAATGTCTTCAACGACCAGAACGCGGTCAGTCGGCGATAATTCAAAACCGCGGCGCAGTCGAAATTCCCCGTCCTCGCGCTCAACATAAATCGCCGGCAAATCCAGTTGCCGCCCCATTTCATAGCCCGGCACAATCCCGCCAACAGCCGGAGACACGACGACGGTCGGCGATTGATCGACCTCGTTGCGCACACGTTTGGCCAGCGCGGCACAGAGCTTCGCGGTGCGTTTGGCATCAGCAAATACTTTGGCTTTTTGCAGGAAAACGGGGCTGCGCAGGCCCGATGACAGGATGAAATGCCCCTCCAGCAAGGCACCAGATGCCCGAAACTCGTCCAATACCTCGTCGCGTGTCATGTCCGTCAGTCATCCTCGTAATCAAGTTTGGCGCGTTCGGCATCGACCACGCTTTCGCACATTTTCAGTGCCGACACGATATTCGCCAAATGGCGCGCATCAAACACTTCGATATCAAATTGTATTTCAAAGAAATCCGGTGCGCGTTTGACCGTTTTGAGATTGGCAATATTGCCCCGGTTTTCACCCACAGCCGTCGCGATCTCGGCCAGGACACCGGGCTCATTATGCATGGTTGCCAGAACCCGCCCCATGGACACGGCATTGGTTTCCGCTTCCGGCGTCCAGCCCAGATCAATCCACGCATCTTGATCGTCTCCCTCATCATCCGACAGGGCTTCACAATCAATCGTGTGAATTTTGACGCCCTTTTCGGGCTCCAGAACGCCGACGATACGATCCCCGGGCAATGGCGAGCAACAGGACGCAAAATGCAGGCTAACCCCTTGGGTCAGACCACGGCCACGCACGTAAAGCCGGGCCTTCTCATCGCGGATCAATTCACGCGTACTGGCGGATTCTTCGCGATCATCTGTTCGACCCGGAAATGCCGCGTCCAGAAGATCATTCGTTGTGATACGGCGGCGACCCAGTGCCAGATAAAGGTCTGGCACACTGTCGATTTCAAGACGCGCCAGCACTTCCTCGAGGCCGCTTTCGATGAAGGTTTTCCCTTCACGCCGGAAAGCATGTTCGGCCATGATTTTACCGATCCGCCCAAATTCCTCGCGTTCGGAGGTGCGGATCAAACGTCGGATCGCGGCGCGGGCCTTGCCTGTAATGACCAGATCTTCCCAGCCCGGTGGTGGCTGGCGAACACCGCCGCGCAGAATGTGGATGACATCACCGTTCTTGATCGCCGTTCGCAAGGGTCGGTCTCGCCCATTAATCCGCGCACCGACGCAAGTATGGCCGAGCTCTGTATGGACAGCATAGGCAAAGTCCAGAGGCGTGGCCCCGGACGGCAGCGCAATCAACTCACCCTTGGGTGTAAAGGCGTAAACCTGATCGGCAAACATTTCGAGCTTGGCATGTTCCAGGAATTCTTCGGGATCCCCGCCCTGCTCCAGAATTTCCATGAAAGGTCGCAGGCGATCCAGCGGGTCACCGCCTGCTGCGCGTGCTGACGCCGCGTCATAGCCATAGGACTCGCCCTTATACCGCCAGTGCGCCGCCACACCGCTTTCGGCAATGATTTCCATCTCCTCAGTGCGGATTTGCAATTCAATTCGCACACTGTCGGGGCCGATCACAGTGGTGTGCAAGGAGCGATAATTATTGGGTTTGGGCGTCGAGATAAAATCGCGAAACCGTTCGGGGACACAACGCCATGTCTGGTGGACCGTCCCCAGTGTTTTGTAACAATCATCCGATGATGTGACGATCACGCGAAAGGCGTAAATATCCGCGATTTCGTCAAAGGTCTGGCCTTTGCGCTCCAGCTTGCGCCAGATCGAATAGGGGCGTTTTTCGCGGCCAAATACGCGCGCCTCAATCCCGGATAGTGACAACCGCTTTGTGATCGCAGCAGATACGGTCGCTATCGCATCACCATGACGACGGCGAAGGTCAGCCAGCCGCGAGGTAATGGATTCGTGCGCCGCTTCGTTGAGATAGATGAAGGACAGATCTTCAAGCTCGACACAGACCTTGTTGATCCCGATACGTCGCGCGAGAGGCGCATAAATTTCGAGCGTCTCACGCGCAATCCGCTCGCGCTTGTCCTGCCTGGGGATATGGTGAAGCGTGCGCATATTGTG
>CAXBKM010000390.1:0-2186 GCA_963976265.1 uncultured Maricaulaceae bacterium | reverse complement strand
CACGGCTGATACAACGCGGCCTCGGACACGTGAACCGGGCGCATGCGAACGTCAGTCTCGATCAGATCCGCAAAGACCTGCGTTGGCTCGATGCTCGGTTGCTGGTCGAACTCGACATCCAGGACGACGACACCTACGCCAAGCTGCTGCAGCGTGGCCTCGATGTCGCCGAAGGGCGCTCGCGCATGGAAGGCGTCGACGAGCCGCCTCTGAGTGACTGACGCATGCCCCAGAAATCATCGGTCCAGACCCGGCTGTCGAAAGCGCAACGCGCGAAGTTGAACGCGCTGATCGGCCAGGGCAGCACCACGCTTGAAGAGTTGTTGGCGCTTTGCGAAAGCGAGTTCAACGTCACGATCTCGCAAACGGCGATGCATCGCCACCGCAAGAAGGTCGACCGCATTGCCGAGAAATACCGGCAAAGCCGCGAGATGGCCGAGGTGCTGGCCGACAAGATGGGCGATGAATTCACATCATCCGAATTCGGCGGCACGCTGGTCAAGTTGCTGCGCTCGTTGGTGTTCGACTTCATGTCGACGCAGATGGACGAAGAGAAGGAGATCGATCCGCAACAATTCTATTTCCTGGCCAAGGCAATCAAGGACGCTGCCGGCGCCATGCGTTTGGATCAGGATCATGAAAAGAAACGCCAGGAAGAGGCTGATCGCCGTGCGAGAGAGAAGTTGGCAGACGCCGTCGACACAGCAGTCGCCGGCGAAAAGGGTTTGAGCAAGGACACCGTCAAAGCAATCAAGCAACGCATTCTCGGCGTGCACCCGGACCAAGGCGCATGAAAGCAGCGTTGGCGCAGGCATTCCCGAACGAACTTCGGCAACTTGGCGATGAGCTGCCAGATGTTCTGCTGGGTTATCAGCAGCGACTGCTGGCGTCGACGAGCCTTCACCAGGTGACGATCTGCGAGAAGTCCCGGCGCATCGGCATGACGTGGGCAATTGCGGCCGACGCTGTTTTATCGGCAGGCTCGGCGCGATCCGCCGGCGGCATGGACGTCTTGTACATCGGCTACAATCTCGATATGGCGCGAGAATTCATTGACACCGCCGCCATGTGGGCCATGGCGTTTCTGCCGGCAGCCAGCGAAGTCGAAGAGTTTTTGTTTAAGGATAAAGACGAAGCCGGCGCCGACCGGGATATCCAGGCGTTCCGCATCTCGTTTGGATCGGGTTACGATATTGTCGCGCTGACATCAAAGCCGAGATCGCTGCGCGGTCGCCAAGGCTATCTGATTTTCGACGAGGCGGCGTTCCATGACGATCTTGCCGGCATGATGAAGGCCGGCCTCGCGTTTCTGATGTGGGGTGGCAAGATCCTCGTGATCTCGACCCATGACGGCGAATCCAATCCATTCAACGGCCTGGTTTCAGACGCCAGGTCTGGCCGCAAACCTTATCATGTTTTGCGGGTCACGTTTGATGAAGCGATTGAAGATGGTCTTTACGAGCGTGTTGCGTTGATGATGAGGGCGCGCGGTCAAGACGTGCCTGAGAAGGCAGAATGGATCGCTGACATCCGGGCGTTCTATGGCGACGACGGCGAAGAAGAATTGGATGCGATTCCGGCGCAAGGCTCCGGCGTTGCGCTCGGCCGCGCTATGATCGAGGCGCGCTCGGACCCGGATATTCCGGTTTTGCGTTGGACGGTGCCGGACAGCTTCGCACGCCAACCCGAACATATCCGCATCGCTGAGTGTGCGGACTGGCTGGAGCGTGAAGTTCAACCGCACCTCCATCGCCTCGTGCCGGATGCCGACAGCGTTTTCGGCATGGACTTCGGTCGCGTCGCCGACCTCAGTGGCCTTTGGCCGATGCAAATACTGAAGAACATGAAGCGCCTGCCGCCGTTCGTTATCGAAATGGGGAACGTGCCGTTCAGTCAGCAAAAGCAGGTGCTTTTCTATGTCGTGCGGCGTCTGCCACGGTTTCGCGCCGGCGCCCTCGATGCCGGCGGCAACGGTGCATACTTGGCCGAGGCGGCAGCGCAGGAGTTCGGTTTCGAGCGGATCGAACAGGTCAAATTCTCCGAGCAGTGGTACCGCGAAGAAATGCCGAAGTTCATCGCCGCTTTCGAAGATGACGACACCACGGTGCCGCGTGACCGGGATATCATTAACGATCACGCATCGCTGCGCCGCATCAAGGGCGTCATCAAGGTGCCGGATCTTCGCG
>CAXBKM010000389.1:0-2198 GCA_963976265.1 uncultured Maricaulaceae bacterium | reverse complement strand
ATTGAGACCGACAAGGTGGCTGTCGAAGTCCCCTGCCCGGCTGATGGCATTCTGGCTGAACGCCTTGCCGATGAAGGGGCAACCGTCACACCCGGTGATGTGATTGCCCGTATTCAGGCCGGTGATGGCGCAGCCTCAGCCCCCAAAACCGAAGCCAAGGCCGAAGCGAAGGGCGGCGCCCCAGCCAAATCCGGGACCGAAGCGGTTAAAGCCATGCCGGCCGCCAAACGCGTCGCGGCGGAAAACGATCTCGATCTCTCCAAAATCGAAGGGACCGGCAAGGACGGCCGCGTGACCAAGAGCGACGCTTTGGGTGCGCTGAAATCAGGCGGCCCGACTCCGGTCGTGGCCGAAGCGCGCCGGACACCGATGGCGTCCCCATCCACACCCGCCGCACCGCGCAGTGACGAGCCGCGCGAGGAACGTGTGCGCATGTCGCGCCTGCGCCAGACGATTGCGCGCCGCCTGAAGGATGCACAGAACACCGCTGCCATGCTGACCACCTTCAACGAGGCGGACATGTCCGCGATCATGAAGGCACGCAAAACCCATCAGGAGGCTTTTGTTGCCAAGCACGGCGTCAAGCTCGGCTTTATGAGCTTTTTCGTCAAAGCCTGTGTCAATGCGCTCAAAGACATCCCGAACGTCAATGCCGAAATTGACGGCGACGAAATCGTCTACAAAAACTACTACAATATGGGCGTGGCGGTCTCGACCGAACGCGGCCTGGTCGTTCCGGTCCTGCGCGATGCCGACACGCTGTCACTCGCCGATATCGAGAAGGGGATAATGGAGCTCGGCCTGAAAGCCCGTGACGGCAAGCTCTCCATCGACGACATGCAGGGCGCGACCTTCACCCTGTCGAATGGCGGGATTTTCGGCTCACTCCTGTCGACGCCGATCCTCAATGCCCCCCAGTCCGGCATTCTCGGCATGCACAAAATCCAGGACCGCCCGATCGCGGAAAACGGCGAGGTCGTGATCAAGCCGATGATGTATCTGGCACTGTCCTATGATCACCGCATTGTCGACGGCAAGGAGGCTGTGACCTTCCTCGTTCGGGTCAAGGAAGCGCTGGAAGATCCACAACGGCTTCTGTTTGATTTGTAGCTGACCTCGACGCCTTCCCTTGCGTCTTGCCCGATTGAGTCGCGGCCCCTCTGGATCACAGGGACTGCCCTCCTGTGATGGCGCCATAACGCCCATCCCTCCCAAAACACGCAGTATTGCTATACTCTCCGCAGACATTGTGGGGAGAGCATCATGTCTGTTGAGAGCAAGAAAACGCCGGTGTGGTTTTGGGTTTTGGCCGTTATTGGCCTCATCTGGTTTGCCATGGGGCCGTTTGACTATATCGCGACGCAATACCGGTTCGACTGGTATCTGAGCGGATTCACCGAGGAACAGCTGGCCTATTTCTACGGATTTCCGGCCTGGTATGTCGCGACCTGGGCCATATCGGTCTTCGGGTCATTCATTGGGGCCATATTGCTGTTGATGCGCCGGAAGCTGGCGTCTGTGGCCTTCCTCATCAGCCTGATCTTCTTCGTGATCGGCGCAGTCTACAGCTTTGGCTTCACAGCAGCCCTGGACGTGATGGGCAGTTTCGGGGCCATTTTCTCCGTTGTGATATTCGCGTCTGTGCTTGGCTATTTCTGGCTCGCGCGCTCGGCCAGCAGCAGTGGTATTTTGAAATAGCGACAGGCACCGCGGTTCGTTGGATAGCGCAGCCTTCTCCTCTCCCTTGATCGGAGAGGCGGTTTAGCGACGCGAAACCGGAGAGGGTGATTTTATCCCACCCCTTCCGGCCCGACGGGCCACCTTCCCCATCAAGGGGAAGGAGACACCGTTTCTATTACTCCGCGGACCCTTCCGGCGCGACGTCATCCATCAGCTTTTGTGACAGGAAGACGTAGAGCATGGCATCCCGGCGCGCGAGCGCAGGCAAGTCAGCTGCCGCTGAGTGACCCCCCGACAAATTCTCGTAATAGAGATAGGGATGGCCGGTTTCAGAGAGCAGGTGCGCCATCTTGCGGGCATGGCCCGGATGGACGCGGTCATCCGCCGTTGAGGTATAGAGATAGATCTCCGGATACTCTCCGTTCGCATCGACATTGTGATAGGGCGAGATAGAGCGCAGGAAGCCGCCCTCATCAGGGTCGGACGGGCTGCCATACTCACCCACCCAGCTGGCACCC
>CAXBKM010000388.1:0-2207 GCA_963976265.1 uncultured Maricaulaceae bacterium | reverse complement strand
TCATTGCTCTGTGGCGGTCGCGGCCACGATCAGACGATGCTGACGAAAACTAGGCGTCTGTCCTCTGTGAGCTGCGCTGATCTTCATTCGAATCGGTATTTTGGGACGGTCGATCAATGCGGCGCGTCCCGCGTCGGCCTCTTGCGCGTGCGGCGGCGAGGAATATGGCACCAATGATCAGAAGGAAAAAGACGCCCATGCCTAGAATGAGGGTTGAAAGATCCATACGAGCCTCCGCTTTACAATGTCCGGGAAAGTCCGGACAGGGTCGCTATTGAGACAACGCCCATTAAGGCCGTTCGGTTCGAATTTGACGTTCTGGCCATGATTTCGTTGAGCCTCGCAATAGGGCGTTGCCGAGCTCGTCTCATTGGTAGAGCGCTTTGTTCATTTGCACTCTCCCTAATCACGCACGAGTCGCTATAACCGCTTTCAAGACAGCTTGAAGATTGGAATTCGACCATGGGCGTGAAAGTTGCAGTTTTGGGCGCGACAGGCGCGGTCGGCAAGGAAATGCTCAACATATTGGCGGAGAGGAATTTCCCCGCTGATAGCATGGTCGCGCTGGCCACGCGCCGTTCGCAGGGCCGCGAAGTCTCCTATGGCGACCGTACCCTGAAATGCGTCGATGCGGCACGATTTGATTTTGCGTCAGTTGATCTGGTCCTGGCGTCGGCCGGTTCAGATGCGTCCAAGGAATTTGCGCCGAAGATCACGGCGGCCGGAGCGCTGATGGTGGATAATTCCTCAGCCTTCAGGATGGAGCCGGATATTCCGCTCGTCGTGCCGGAAGTGAACTCCGAAGCGCTCGATGGCGTATCCAAATCGCGCATCATCGCCAATCCGAACTGCTCGACCATACAAACGGTGGTCGCGCTCAAACCCTTGCATGATATCGCGACGATCAAGCGTGTTTCTGTTTCGACCTACCAATCTGTATCGGGCGCCGGTGCTGGCGCAATGGACGAGCTCTGGCGTCAGACCAAGGGCATGTATGTCAATGATCCGATTGAAAAAAATGAATTCCCCAAACAGATCGCTTTCAATGTGATACCCCGGATTGGTGATTTGATGCCGGGCGGAACCACGTCTGAAGAATGGAAGATGACGGTCGAGACCAAGAAGATTCTCGACCCGAAAATCAAGCTGATCGCGACCTGTGTCCGCGTGCCCGTTTTCGTGGGTCATGGAGTCGCTGCACATATCGAGTTTGAAAATGATATTTCGGCGAAGATTGCCCGCGATACTTTGCGTGAAGCACCCGGATGCCTGTTGATTGATAACCGTGAGGATGATGGCTTTGTCACGCCAGTGGAAAGTGTCGGTGATTTTGCCGTCTTCATCAGCCGGGTGCGCGAAGATCCCACAGTCGATTACGGTCTGGCGATGTGGATCGTCTCGGACAATCTGCGCAAGGGCGCTGCACTGAATGCGGTTCAGATCGCAGAATGTCTGATCGAGCGTGGTCACCTGGCTTGATCGCGCAGGCGGCAAATCTGCAAGTCTGTGTCCCGCAAGAATCGGTTCGCTTTATGTCAGTCGACCACCTAACTGCTGATCCGTTAGGCAGCACGAAGGCGGCATGATGATCGAAGTCAGCGAAAGCGAAAAACGCCGTGCCCTCTTTGCGGGATTGTCGGCCTATCTGATCTGGGGTGTTTCACCGCTGTATTTTCAGTTTGTCGGCTTCGCCAGCGCGGTTGAGATCGTTGCCCACCGCGTTGTCTGGTCGCTGCCAATGCTGTTCGCCGTGCTGTGGTTTGCCGGCAAGGTGGGGCCTGCATCCAGCGCGCTCGCCAATAAGCGCGTTTTATGGACCCTGCTGGCAACCTCTATCCTGATCTCGATCAACTGGGTGCTGTTTATCTATGCGGTCAATAATGACCGCGTCCTGGAAGCGTCGCTGGGCTATTACATCAACCCGCTGATGAGTGTGGCTGTCGGGGTCGTGGTCTTGCGTGAACCGCTGGGGCCGTGGCGGATCGCCGCGATCGTGCTGGCCGCACTCGGCGTTCTCAATCTGATTGTTGCCGCCGGCCACATACCGTGGATATCACTGACCCTGGCGGTAAGCTTTACCGGTTATGGCTACCTTCGGAAAATTGCGGCGGTGGATGGCCGGGTTGGCCTGTTCTGGGAGACCGCCTTCATTCTGCCTTTTGCGATTGGAGCGCTAATCTGGATCGAGCGCCAAGGCGAAGGACATT
>CAXBKM010000387.1:0-2208 GCA_963976265.1 uncultured Maricaulaceae bacterium | reverse complement strand
CGTGCCATGGTCAATCCCGGTGGGATGGACAGCAATGCCGGCCGCCTGCAAGGCAGCTTTGGCGACATCCGGCGTGAGCGTGGTCGCGATATCTATATCATCGACGCGATGGCCGGTCAGGGCGTTGCGCACACAGCCGCCGACAAAGCGTGCACTGTTCGGCGCTGCCCCGAGCAAGGCCGCCATAACGCGGCGTGTTGCGGGCGCATACAGCCAGTCATGCTGGTCAGGATCAAGGCGATCAGTCATCGTCCACGGGCGGCACGTCACCGGGCGGATCAATCGCATCGAGTGGCATCTCCTGCGAAACTTCGTCCGGGCCTTTGCCATCGGGCTGAGCCAATGCGTCGGGAGTCAGTTCATGATCCTCGTCAGGCTTGCCAAAGGGACGCTCATCGGGTGCCGGTCTTGTCCGTTCGCCCGGCTCTCGCGAGAAATTGCCGTGCACCACACCGTCTTGACTAAGGCTCGGCGGAACATAGCGGCTCTCCTCGTCGCTGCCCTCACCCCCATTGATCAGAACCAGTATGAAAAATCCGACAATCGCCAGCACACCCCCTGCAATCGCCATGGGTACGATAGGCGCCTGCGGTGCTTCGGCTTTTTTCGACGCACTCATCCCCAGCCGCCACAAGCCAAACAGGGCAAAAGGCAACAGGAAGAGAGAGAGTTCGAAGGCTAAAATTCGCAGCATTGTCTATCCATACAGCCGGGCGTGAAGGGCTTTGAGCAATCCGGCGGTTGCTCCCCAAATATAGCGATCCTCCCAGGGCATGGCGTAATAATGGCGCATGCGGCCCTGAAATTCACGCGAATGGCGTTCGTGATTGGCCACATCCATCAGGAATGAATACGGCGTCTCGAATGTATCTGCGACCTCGCCGGGGTCTACGTCTAGAGAGAAACCGGGCCTGACAATCCCCACAAAGGGATGAATCGCGAACCCTGTCACGGTTTCATAGGGGTCAAACCGCCCGATCAACTCGACATGGTCGCGGCCGATCCCGACCTCTTCCTCGGTTTCGCGCAACGCCGCTTCGGGCAGGGTTTCGCCGACCTCGACCCGGCCACCGGGAAAACTGATCTGCCCGGCATGATTGGGCAGATGATCGGCGCGCAGGGTCAGCAAAAATCGCGGCGGTCCATCATGCAGGATCAACGGCGCGAGGACCGCAGCCGGGCGCAGTTCGCGCCCGGTCGGTGATGGCGCACCATTCAAATCGCCATCGCCCAGCCGGGGCCGAGCCTCAGAGCCATCAATGGGGTCGAGTTTTTCGTGCAACAAATCGCGCAAATTATCGGGACTCATTCGACCGGTCCGAGCGAAAAGAATGCGTTATTGCTGATCACGCCGAAGTGACCGCGTTTTTCTGTCGCCATTTCGGCCAGCTCATAAAATACCGGTCGCGTGAGCAATGCATCGAGATTGCCGCGGATACGGATCAGCGGTTCAGGCTCTCCGGTATTCGGGTCTGTGGACACGCGAATCGGACGATCTGCGCCGGCCTCAACGACGTCACCCAGATTGGTTGTGAAGATCAAAACCGGGACGCCATCGCGTTCAACATGATCGACCCGCACGGCGATAAAGGGCGCGATTTCGACGGTAACAGCCTGTTTTTCGACCGGCGTCACCAGATAATGAACGCCGTCGTCATCTTTTCGTAGGATTCGTGCAAACAGCTTTACGAGAGGTTCGCGCGTAATGCGTTTACCCTCATGCCACCATGACCCGTCCCGCTTGATAACGAGGTCCATCACCCCGCAATGTTCGGGATTCCACTTGTCGACAGGCGGGAAGCCTTCACCGGCTGTTTTGGCAGCTTCAAGCAGTGACTGTATTGAGTCGGTTGGATTCACCTGTTGGGCCATAGACACTCCGCGCGCCCGCGTCCATTCTCACATCAATGTTTGCGACGGGGCGCCTGTTCGCAACACTCTATATACTCCAGATAGATAAGGAGAGCGCCGTGGCGAGAAAAGTGGTGAAAACCAAAGAAGCCGATTTGGTCAAGGCTGCCGATGCCGCTGCTGTGCGGATGCAGGCGGTCAAGGATTCCATCGGACAGGTGATTTATGGCCTGGATGGACCGGTCGAGCTTTGCCTCGCAGCGATCCTGTCGGGCGGTCATGCCCTGCTGGTCGGTGCGCCCGGTCTGGCGAAGACGAAGCTGGTTGAAACCATTGCGGTTGCGACCGGTCTCGATA
>CAXBKM010000386.1:0-2217 GCA_963976265.1 uncultured Maricaulaceae bacterium | reverse complement strand
CGCAATGGTTGGCACACCAAAAGCTTCATTGAGCACAACGTTCGCCGTCTTCCGGCCCACGCCCGGCAGTTCCTGCAATTCGTCCAGCGTGCGGGGGACAATGCCATTGTACTTTTCAATCAACATCTGGCTGAGGGCGACGACGTTTTTGGCTTTGTTCCGCCACAGACCGATGGTCCGAATGTATTCGGCAACGCCCGCTTCTCCGAGCGCCAGCATTTTCTCGGGCGTGTCTGCCACGGCGAACAGTTTCGCTGTCGCCTTGTTTACCCCGACATCCGTTGCCTGTGCAGACAAAGCGACTGCGACGACAAGCGTATACGGGCTGGAAAAATTGAGTTCTGTGCGCGGATCCGGCCGGTCCCTGGCCAGTGCCTCATAGAGTTCAGTCGCGCGCGCGATACCGAACGTTCGCGGCGTGCGCTTCTTTGTGATTTTTGCAGGTGCAGTTTTTTTGTCGGCCATGCCTGAGGTGTTTAAGACGCACTTTCCGCGGCGCAAGCGCGTGCTAAATATACTTGCATGACCGAAGTGCAGGAAATCATCTATTTCGACGCGATGTTGACGCCAAACCGCTCTCTCAGTCCGCGCGGGTTTGCAATCGTCATGGCGGTTGTCGGCGGACTCAGCTTCCTTTACGGCGTGGCTTTTGTGTCGATGGGCGCGTTTCCGATCCTCGGATTCTTTGGGCTGGATGCGTTGGCCATCTATCTGGCCTTTCGGTGGTCCTTCCGGCAGCAACGAGAGGAGACGCGGGTGACGGTTACAGCCAAGTCGCTTGTTCTGCATCACCGCAAGCCGGACGGCTCCGAACGCACCGTGGAAGTGCCATCCGCTTTTGCGCGGGTGGAGATAGAGGAGCCTTTGACCCTGACCAGCTGGCTGCGAATCGAGCATGGCCGCACGGCGTATGTCATTGGACGGTTTCTAACACCCCCGGAGCGAAAATCCCTGGCCAAGGCCATTCGACGCGCCCTTCTCGACGCCCGTGCAGAAAGGTATCTCGCCTGAATCAAGGTTAACAAAAATAAATGACGCATGCGTCATGGTTTTTTCATTTTGGCTGTGATACCTTCAAATCCGAACAGAACTGGCGTCCCGTTCAGGGACCCTTCGGAGGAATAAAGATGGCTGCCGATACCGCACAAACCTTTGATCATCCCGCGCTCGAGCGCCCGAAAGTTTCGGATCGCGAGCCACTCTTTCCCGGATATCTCCGGGTTGGTGAGGATGTTCCACCCGCGTCGGAACTCGACATCACCAATTTCGACATGATCGACCCCGAAGTCTGGCGTCAGGGCAAATACTGGGATCGTCTTGAGCGCCTGCGCAACGAAGACCCCGTGCACTTCACCCCTGACAGCTTTGCTGGTCCCTATTGGTCCATCACGCGCTATGAAGACATCATGGCTGTGGACATTGACCACGAGCGTTTTTCCTCCAGCTGGGAATATGGTGGCATCACGCTTGGGCAGCCGCTTGAAGACTTCGAAATGCCGATGTTCATTGCGATGGACGAGCCGCGCCACGCTGAACAGCGCCGTACGGTGCAGCCGGCTGTCGCGCCAAACATGCTCAAGGTGTTCGAACCCCTGATCCGCAAGCGGACCCAGGACTTGCTGGACACGCTTCCGGTCGGAGAGCCATTCGACTGGGTCGATACGGTTTCGGTCGAGCTGACGACAATGATGCTCGCCACGCTGTTCGATTATCCGTTCGAGCGTCGCCGAGATCTGACACGTTGGTCGGACGTGGCCACAAACATGAACAATCCGGACATCTGCCCAGGTGGGGAAGAACAGTGGAAGCAGGAGATGATGACCTGTCTGACAACGTTCATGGGCATCTTCCAGGAACGTGGCGCGATGGATGAGAAAAATGACCTCATCAGCCTCCTCGCTCACGGCGAAAAGACACGCAACATGACGCCCATGGAATTGCTGGGCAACGTCATACTGCTCATCGTTGGTGGCAATGACACGACCCGCAACTCGATGACCGGTTCGGTCTATGCGCTGAACAAGTTCCCGGCGGAATACGAAAAACTGAAAGCGGATCACTCGCTGATCCCGAACATGGTTTCGGAAACAATCCGGTGGCAGACGCCGCTCGCTTTTATGCGCCGCACGGCACTGGAAGACGTGGAAATGCACGGCAAGACGATCAAGAAAGGCGACCAGGTCGCCATGTGGTACGTCTCCGGCAACCGCGATGAGC
>CAXBKM010000385.1:0-2222 GCA_963976265.1 uncultured Maricaulaceae bacterium | reverse complement strand
GAAAATCGCGCCGCTGGAGACCAGATCTTCGCGCAGTGACCGCGAATTGGTCAGATTGCCATTGTGCGCCACCGCCATCCCGCCGCCGCGGACATCGGCAAACAGGGGCTGAACATTGCGCAGAATCGTCGCGCCCTGTGTGGAATAGCGCACATGGCCGATCGAGGCAGTACCGGGCAGGCGGTCCACCGTGTCGGCAGCGGCAAAGTTATCGCCGACCAGTCCCAAATGACGCTCAGTGTAAAACCGTGAGCCGTCATGGGTGACAACGCCGCAGCTTTCCTGACCACGATGTTGCAGCGCGTGCAGACCTAGGGCGGTCAGCAGAACCGCATCCTGAGCGCCGCGAACCCCAAAAACCCCACATTCCTCGCGCGGACGGTCTGTCGCCGCATCATAGGTGAGGGTTTCAAATGGCATGGTCATTTGTCGTCATCCTCACCGGCACGATTGATCAGATCATCAAGCCGCTGGCGTTCGCGTCGATCATAGGCCGCGTCATCTTCGTCAGGGTCACGCTCCAGAGCCGCGTCGGGTGATATGGCCGGAGTCCTGGCAATACGCGAGTCTTCCGGTGCGAGAGATTGCAGTGCGCGCGCCGATGCATTGACCAGCGGATAGACGCGCGCATCGCGCATCCATTCAGGCGCTTGCGATCCGGGCGTCGCCGAGGCGAAAACGATGAGCAAAAGACCGAGGAAGACCAGGCCGCGCAACAGGCCGAAGACGAAACCAAGCGCACGGTCGACGACGCCGACATCCTCGCCTTCTTTTGTGGTTTTGGCGAGTGATCCCGTGACGAAGCTGACGGCCAGAAACACCATCAGGAAGACAATGCCCAGAACGACGATATTGGCGATCAGCGCATTGGGTATGAATTCCAGACCTAGGCCGATGAAAACGGGACGCGCCCACAGTGCGGCGAGCGCAGCGGCCACGAAAGCAGTGATGGAAAGCGCTTCGCGGACAAAGCCGCGGACCAGCGCCATGAGGCCGGAGCCAAGAAGGATAACGAGCGCGATGCCATCAAATGCGCTTAACCCTTCCATCGATTTACTCCTCTACGCGTTCAACGCTTCGATTCGCTGAACCAAATCCATAACACTTTTTACCGAGTCGACCGAGATCGGAGATTTGCCGTCGCCTGTAATTGGTGGCGCGATGGCTTTCTTGAAACCCAGCTTGGCTGCTTCCTTCATCCGCGCTTCACTGCGACCGACCGGGCGAATATCGCCCGACAGGCTGATTTCACCAAATACGACCGTATCGGCGGGAAGTGGCGTATCCAAGGCAGATGAGACGATCGCCGCAGCGACGGCCAGATCGGCTGCCGGTTCTCCTATCCTCAATCCTCCTGCGACGTTGAGATATACGTCCTTGCCGCCAAAGCCAAGGCCGCAGCGAGCCTCCAGCACGGCCAGCACCATCGATAATCGTCCACTATCCCAGCCGACAACCGTGCGGCGTGGTGTGCCCAGAGGTGATGCGGCCACCAATGCCTGTATCTCGGTCAGGACGGGCCGCGTCCCTTCCATGCCGGCAAACACTGCGGCGCCCGATGCGGCATCGCCCCGGCCATCGAGAAACAGCGCGGACGGATTGGCGACTTCGCGCAGGCCCACATCGGCCATTTCAAACACGCCGATCTCGTCGGCCGGACCAAAGCGGTTTTTGACCGCGCGCAAAATCCGGAATTGATGGCTGCGCTCGCCTTCAAAATAGAGCACGGCATCGACCATGTGCTCGACAACGCGCGGGCCTGCGATCTGGCCGTCCTTGGTGACATGGCCGACCAGAATGACGCACGCGCCGGTCTTCTTGGCAAAACGCGTCAGCTCCTGCGAGCAGGCACGCACCTGTGCCACCGTGCCGGGCGCAGCGGCGAGCTGGTCGCTCCACATGGTCTGGATGGAATCGATGACGACGATGTTGGGCTTTTCCGCCTTCAGGCCGTCGAGGACTGAATTCAGGCTTGTCTCCGCGGCCAGCGCGACGGGGGCCTCGGCCAGTCCCAGCCGTCGGGCGCGGCGACGGACCTGACCGACAGATTCCTCGCCCGAAACATAGACGGCTTTCGCGCCATTTTGGGCGAGCCTGGCGATGACCTGTAAAAGCAGGGTCGACTTGCCAATGCCCGGATCACCGCCGACCAAAACGGCGGAAGCCGGGACAAGCCCGCCGCCACACACACGGTCGAACTCGTATCTGACTGGCGAGGCGTG
>CAXBKM010000384.1:0-2226 GCA_963976265.1 uncultured Maricaulaceae bacterium | reverse complement strand
AGTGTCCCGCGGCGGATCCGGCCAATGCCGATCACCCCGGTATAGCTGGAATAATCCAGCGCGCTGACCTGAAGCTGAAGCGGCCCGTTGAGATCGACAGGCGGCGGCGGTGTATGATCGACAATCATCTGGAAGAGTGGCGTCATGTCGGCGTCAGGACTTTCGGCATCCAGGCCGGCAAAGCCGTTCAGGGCCGACGCAAAAACAACCGGGAAATCCATCTGTTCGTCATTGGCTGGTCGACCACCCAGTCGGGGCGTGCCCCCGGACGGTCGATCTTGTTGACGACGACGATCGGGTTGAGTCCCCGTTCCAGAGCCTTGCGCGTCACAAAAGCGGTTTGTGGCATCGGTCCGTCGACAGCATCCACCAGCAGGAGCACCGAATCCGCCATAGACAGAACGCGCTCGACTTCACCACCGAAATCCGCGTGCCCGGGCGTATCAATGATGTTGATCCGCCAGTCCCGCCACGTCACAGCCGTGTTCTTCGCCAGAATCGTGATCCCGCGCTCTTTTTCGATATCGTTTGAATCCATCATCCGCTCGGTGGTTTCGACGCGGTCGCCGAAAGTTCCCGATTGTTTCAGGAGTTGATCGACGAGTGTGGTCTTGCCATGGTCGACGTGCGCGACAATGGCGATATTACGCAGTTTTTCCGGTGCAACGGACATGGGCAGAACTCGAAAAGGGCCAGAGGGATTGCGCGCGCCTCTTAGCCTTGTCCTGCCCGCCCGGCTACCCCCAAAAACGCAAAGCCGCTCGTCAAACGCCTGCCAGATGGCCGCCCGAGCGGAGCTGGGTCCGGGTCCGGCGTCTTTGCCAGCGATAGATCGCAAGAATGATCGCCTGGGTGAAGACCCCCAGGAAGGAAAAAGCGAAGATCAATGCCGCCACCTGCGAAGCACGCGCATGAATCAACCAGGCCGGACGCGTGATAACAAAATACCAACCCGGTGTTTCGATACGCGCAAAGGCAACCAGCCGTCCATCATCGGTCTGGAACACGCCCGAATCGCGCCCTGAATTGCGTATGGCTTCGGCAATCGGCCTGGGATGGGCGATCGATTCCGCAGCAGTCACCGCTTCCGGCGTCAGGACATCCTGGAACAGCAAGGCCTGGTGCGCTATCAGGCTGCCATCCCGCGTCATGATCATGTTGCTGGCATTAACCTCGGCGTCGATGATGGCATTGGCCAGATAATTCTGCATTGAGATCGTGATCCCGAACGCACCCATATGACGTCCCGAAACCCGGACCGGGAAATGGCAGCCGGTGGTCAGTGCAACGCCATCACGCACATAAAGCAGGCGCGACAATTGCGTACAGCGCGTCACCCCCATGGGGTTATTGGCGGGAGATACGATCCGGGCGAGATCTTCCGACTGGAAATCAAAATCAGCCGGCGCATCGCGGCGGTAGAATTCCAGGCGATCATCGCGCTGCGGCGCATAGATGATCAGATCATTATCCGGCGTCACGAAATTCAGATTGTCGAAATGCCCGGCATTGGCTTCGCCATGCTGACGCACTGTATGATAGGCAGCAATCAGGCGCCGCTGACGCTCCGGTGAAACAACTGCATCCGATATGAAGGCACCGACACCATAGACATAATCACCGTCCTCATCGCGATATCCATCAAACAATTCTGGCCGCGAACGGCGGGTGCCATCACCAAATTACGGAAATAAACAGTTGAATTCGGCAGAAACATCCAGCCCCTCCATCGCAGCCAGCCGCCGCGCGAAGCTGCGCCCCGTGGCGTATTCAATGGCCTGCACATCGGAAAACAGGGCCCGCTGGCGATTGGCGCGCTCCTCGATATGCAGAGCGCTGCTCTCCATCACCTTGCGCTCGAAATAGGGCTCAAGGCTTATATATCCGGCAATGGCAGCAAATGACGCGATAAAGACCGCGACAAGAAATGTCATTCCCGCTGATTTCCAGTTGATCCGGTTCATCAGGCGTCCCGTCCGATTTTGTTTCCCACCTGAATCCGATCCTAGACCTCCTAGGTTAAATTCTCCCCAACGCGGCAACCGTCATCGGCGCTTGATCCCGGTAGTGTGGTGCGGCTAAACCCGCCAGTGGAGAGGTGGCCGAGTGGTCGAAGGCGCTCCCCTGCTAAGGGAGTATACGTCAAAAGCGTATCGTGGGTTCGAATCCCATCCTCTCCGCCACCCACCCCGCAGATTTTACGCGGCTCGGATTAGCTCCCGAAAA
>CAXBKM010000383.1:0-2228 GCA_963976265.1 uncultured Maricaulaceae bacterium | reverse complement strand
GCAGTAGCTCAGTGGTAGAGCGCGTCATTGGTAATGACGAGGTCGGCAGTTCAATTCTGCCTTGCGGCACCATCTTTCAATATGATCCTTTTTCCTGACATAGACCCATTCGAGTCCGGCCTCTTGGAGGTTGGGGACGGCCATTCGCTGTATTGGGAACGCTGTGGGAAGCGCGGCGGCGTACCAATAATCTTTCTGCACGGTGGACCCGGCTCAGGTTCAACGCCCGCATACAGGCGTTTCTTCGATCCCGAACTATTTGACGCCCTTCTCTTTGATCAACGCGGAACCGGCCGATCAACGCCGAGGCTATCGCTTGTCGCCAATGATCTCGATCATCAAATTGCCGATATCGAATCACTCAGGACTTTGATGGGCGTGGATCGCTGGGTCGTCATGGGACCATCTTGGGGCTCGACACTGGCGATTGCCTATGCGCAAGCACATCCAGACAGCGTGGCCGGCTTGCTGGTTGAAGGCGTATTTCTTGGGACGGACGCTGAAATCGACTGGTGGCATTCGCCCGATGGTGCGCCCCGGTTTTTCCCGGAGGCTTTCGAGGTATTTGCTGAACGCGCGCCTGAAAACGCCAGGTCAGACGCAGCGAGTTTGCGTCAGTGGTATCTTGACGCCATGCAGGCAGAGTGGGCTGAAGGCGCGCCGGATCTGCAAGGCCTGAACGATCCAGCCACAGAAATTGACGCGCTTCGGAAGTCGGCTCTATATCGCTGGACGGAATACGAAGACCGCCTGTCATGGCTTGATGGATCTGCCCAGCTTACGCGAAACGGGCTTGCAGAACGCGGCCCTGATTTTGTCGCGGCGCACTCTCTGATTGAAGCCCATTACTTCGCCAATCGCTGCTTTCTGGAAGACGGCCAATTGCTTGCCAATGCACATCGTCTTGGCGACATCCCGATGCAGATCATTCAAAGTCGCTATGACATGGTATGCCCGGCTCGAGCTGCGTTTGATCTGGCCGCTGCCTGTCCTCACGCCGAACTGACACTCATTTCGGTCAATGGCCACGCCATGACCGATGCCGTCTATCCTTCGGTGTTAAGTGCGTTAAATAAACTGGCCTAATTTCGAGACAAGCGTCGCGGAGGAGCTGCCCGGTCACCAAACCACCACAGTGTGGCAGCCGACGCGGCAAATGCGATATTGGCAATGAAATAGCCAATAAACTCACCTTGTGCGTCGTCGTTTAGAAACTCTGACGCATTTCCGTTCACAACCGCGAAAAAAACAACCAAATAAATCGCCCACAAAAGCGGCGTCAGAACGGGCCTTACCAGAGATCGAACCGCCCCAACCCAGCGATAGGAGTCGCCAATCGCTGTTGCGAATGCATAGCTGGCACGAAGTGAGTCATGGCCTGTTATCTGTGTGTCGCGTTCAAGCGCATGGTGCTGCTCAGCGCTATGATTTTGGGCGCGCAGCGTTTCCAATTCCAGTTCATGCGCCCAGCGCTGGCGTTCCTGCGCATGGGTTTCGCGGCTCTCAAAATAGCCAGCAATGCGGCCCATGGCCGTGCCAACAAAGCCGAGCACGCCGCCCGTTGCCGCGGACGCTCCGATATCCAGAAACTCCATCACGCGCCTCCTGCGTCACCGCTTGGCGCGGCCGCGATTGCCATGGGCTCTATCGCGGCTTGCCGGGCGTCTTCGGCACGACCGAAAGCGATCAAACGATAGTCGGCATTCGCTAGATCAGCCGGGATTGTGGCCTGAACCCCATCTGCGCGCGTCGCCAAAAGGCAAGTTTGGTCGGGGCCACACCATTGTGCCGCAATGAATGATGACATGGCTAAAGCTCCGCGTCTGCTGTGATTGACGATGTTGCCGCACTGGTATGGGTCAGTTCGAAACCCGCAGGTGTTATCGCACTGGCGCTACCGACCCCGAGCGTGAGGCTGGGTGCTGCCCGCATGGGCTCCAAAGGAATATGGCGTGCGCCATTGCTTGTTTGCACGGACTTGGCTTGAAAATACCGAGCACAGAGAGCTCGCTCAACCGCCAGTGGCCGGCTCTCGAATGGTGTGGCATACGCACCCTGCTCAACTTGAAAACCAGTCAAATCGATGGTCCCACCTGGCGCGCCGACGGCAAAAGCATTGACAAAAAATTCAACCGCATCGCCAGCGCCGATTGTCTTGCCGCCAATGCCGGGCAAATTCGCTGTAAACGCATATCGAACCCAGCCCGTCGTCAGCGCAATGTTAGAGG
>CAXBKM010000382.1:0-2239 GCA_963976265.1 uncultured Maricaulaceae bacterium | reverse complement strand
CCAACTTTCAGGTTCCGGATCGTTTCGCGTCCGGGATGACATTGTTTTGTCTGGTAGCCTAATCCGCTGCGACAATCGCGATTTTGGAAGAATCATCGCTGACGGCCATGCGGGTTACGCCTTCCAGGCCATAGGCTGAAAGATCGGCGATGGGCGTCCAGTCAATGTCGTTGGTAGTCCGATAATAGAGCGTCCCCTCACTGGATGCGAAGGCACCGACGAGGCCATCAGGTGCATCAACAAGTGCATAATCCTGCGATGTGCCGGGCAGGTCGAACAGGTATTCAATCTCGCCATCGGTGAAGGAATAATACATGGCCCGAAAACCGTCATCGCCGTCGCGCGGTGTGGTGAAGATCGCGCCCATTCCGTCCGTGGTTGCATAGAGGGCGCGGTCGATATTCTCGTAAACCACCTCAACGTCGCCCGTCGACAGGTCAGCAACCTGAAGTGTGAAGGGCTCGGTCAGGACGAACATGGCGATCTGGTTGCCGTCGCCGGAAAAGGCAAAATACCCGACCGGATCGAGATCAATCATTACCGACCGGTTCTCGCCGGCAAAGTCGGACCGGGTCACATGCTGCACACCTTCGGCATTCTGGTGCAGGAAGGCGATCCCTGTTGCATCGCCCAGTTCGCGCGGTGAAAATTCTCCATCTTCGGGCGTATCGGTAACCTGAAAAATCTCGCCACTGGCATCACCAAACAAAAAGACATCTGTTGTCCCCGAAGCGGTCTCGGCAGAGTAATAGAAATCATGACTATTGGCGGCAAAGGCCGGTTGGTTGTCATAGCCAGGATGATTGGTGGCGTTTTGCGGCGCATCAATCGACGGCATTTGATCGGTCCAGCTGATATTCGCCAGATAGATATCCATTTGCGGCAAGCCGCCAGCGTCGGCATCGTTGCCTGCGTCGTCATCACCCGCATCATCCATCATGCTGGCATCGTCATCGCCGGCTGGCGCATCAGCCTCCGTCGCCATCTCATCGGCCATGGCGCCATCATTCACAGTCGCCTCATCGACGGCTGAATCATCCTCGGCAGACGGAGGCGTACAGGCGGCGAGCGCCAGAACGAGTGTGGAAGCGACAATCAGACGTGCGGTCATAAACTCAGACTTTCTATTGATAAATTAGCGTTTCTCGACGATGGCGGTGCCACAGCCATATCCGGCCCCAAAGGCGGCCATAATGCCTTTATCGCCAGCATTCATGTCATCGGAATTCATTTCAAACGTCATCACGACGCTGGATGACGACGTATTGCCGTATTCATCGAGGATGACCGGTGCTTCGGCGTCAGTGGGTTCACGGCCCAGAGCGCGTTTGGAAATCGCCTTGACCATGCGGATATTGGCCTGGTGCATCCAGGCGCGCTTGATGTCGGCGGGCTGCAAGCCGGTGTCAGCGATCAGACGCTCGCACACCGAAGACGCGAACGGGATGACATCGCGAAAGACGCGATGGCCGTCCTGATCGACGAAAGCCTCGAATTTCTCGCCCTCCTCAAACTCGGCATGGTTTAAAAAGCCAAAGTCAGAGCGCAGCGCATTGGAAAAACTGGTCTGCAGGCGCGTGCCCAGGACCGACCAGCCGCCGGGCGCGATATCTGCGCGCTCCACGAGAATTGCCGCTGAGGCATCGCCGAAGATGAAGTGCACTTCGCGGCGGCGATAATGATTGATCGCGCTCATAATCTCCGGGCAGATGATCAGGATGGAATCCGCAGAACCGGCACGGATCATGTCGCGCGCCTGTTGCAGGCCGAACAGGGCCGACGCGCACGCCATTGTCATGTCGTAAGCCCAGCCTTCAATGCCGAGCGCGTTCTGGATTTCCACCGAAACGGCGGGAAAATTGCGTTGCTGGGCTGAGCTGGCGACGATCACACCGTCGACATCCTTGGGGTCGCGGCCCGCCTTGGCGAGGGCTTTTTTGACCGCTTCCAGGCCAAATTCGGCCTGAACGGACAATTCGTCGATTGGTCGATGCGGCAGGCGCGGACGCATCCGGGCGATGTCCATCAATCCGTCGCGATCCAGCACATGGCGGTTCTGGATACCCGACGCCTTGACGATAAATTCTTCACTCGAGGGCAGCATTTCGGCGATTTCGCCTGCGCCGATCGCTGTGGCGTTCTCGGCGTTGAATTGCTCAACATAGGCGTTGAACACCTCCACCAGTTCGGCGTTGGTGATCGTGGCGTCCGGGGCGTGCCAGCCCGTGGCGCGAATGAC
>CAXBKM010000381.1:0-2241 GCA_963976265.1 uncultured Maricaulaceae bacterium | reverse complement strand
CGCGCCGGTTGACGGATCGCGGGTAAAGGCGACGCCGGTTGCAGACGTTTCGCCCATATTGCCAAACACCATCGCCTGCACATTGACCGCTGTGCCCCAGCTGGCCGGAATGTCGTGCAGCTTGCGATAGGTAATCGCGCGGTCGGTCATCCAGCTGTCGAAGACCGCGCCAATCGCGCCTTTGAGCTGTTCTTTCGGGTCGGTCGGGAAATCATGACCGAGCGCGCTGGCGGCTGCGGCCTTGTACTCGCCGACAATCACTTCCCAATCGTCAGCGGAAAGCTCGGTATCGAGCGCGTAATCATGCTCTTCCTTGAAGGTTTCGAGGATTTCCTCGAACAGGGAATGGTCGACGCCCAGAACCACATCGGAATACATCTGGATAAAGCGGCGATAGCTGTCATAGGCAAAGCGGCGATCCCCGGAGAGCTTGGCCAGGCCTTCAGCGGTTTCATCATTGAGCCCCAGATTGAGCACCGTATCCATCATGCCGGGCATGGAGGCACGCGCACCGGAGCGCACCGAAACCAGTAGCGGGTCAGCCGGATCGCCAAAGGATTTGCCGGTCACGTTTTCCAGCTGGGCAAATGCGGCGTTGATCTGTTCGTCAAGGCCCGCCGGATAGGTCTTGCCGCCATCATTATAGGCATTGCAGACATCGGTGATGATGGTGAATCCGGGCGGGACCGGCAGGCCCAGATTGGCCATTTCAGCCAGATTGGCACCCTTGCCACCCAGCGTGTTGCGCATCGAGGCATCACCCTCGCTTGTGCCACCGCCGAACGCATAGACCCATTTTTCAGCGCTCATTTTTTAGTCCCTGTTCCATTCTGTCATCCCGGACGCGAAGCGATCCGGGACCTGATGCCTTGGGACCTGGGTCCCGGATAATCTCGCTGCGCTCGCTTTCCGGGATGACACGGAAAGTTCGGGCGCGGTCTTAACCCTCAATCCGCCCGAAATCGGCAACCGCGTGTGCGGCCATTCGAATTCCGGCGAGCAATCTCAATCTGTTGCGGCGCAGCATAGCGTCTTCGTCATTGACCGTCACCGCGTCAAAGAAGTCATCCACCGGCGCACGCAAAACAGATAGCGCAGACATTGCGCCTTCAAAGTCCTCATCGGCGACGCTCATTTCAACCTGAGCCCCGGCAGCGGAGAGCGCTTCGGACAGCGCGATTTCCTGTGGCTGGCGATCTGCGACGAGATAATCGGCGTCCGGCAGGCCATCGCCCATATCGGCGGAGAACGCGGCCTCGTCCTTTTTCTCTTCGCTTTTGAGGATATTCGCCGCGCGCTTGTATCCGGCGAGCAAAGCGGCCCCGTCCTCGGTATCGAGAAAAGCCTGCAGCGCGCGGGCGCGGTTGGTGACGCGCACCAGATCATCATCCATCTGACCATTTTCTTGGGGCGCAAACACTGCATCGATCACGTCAAAACGCACGCCCTCGTCCTTGAGATGGACTTTAAGACGGTCGGCGAAAAAGGCGAGGAGGTCCGTTGATAGATCGGAATGACTCGGAAGTCGGATTTCTGTAATTTTATCTAGATGTCCACGCGACCACTGACAGTCATTCACGACATAAATTGCTGTTGTCGAAAATTCGTTCCGTTGTGAATGGTTCACGAACTGGACCAATCCGCTTGTGGTATCCAAAAGCGGATAGATATCTTGTTCTACATCGTTGAAATAATGAAGAACTAATCCAGAAAAGATTTTTTGAAGTCCCTCGCTCAACTGGAATCGGTAACCAGAAACCAACAACACCCGGATAACCCCCAGCGCGGCGCGGCGCAGAGCGAAGGGATCTTTTGATCCGGTGGGTTTTTCGTCGATGGCCCAGAAGCCCACAAGCGTGTCGAGCTTGTCAGCAAGCGCGACCGCGGCGCTGACCGGCGCGGTCGGCACGGCGTCTGACGGGCCTTGCGGCTTGTAATGATCGCGGATCGCGTCGGCGATCTCGGCATGCTCGCCCTGCTCCAGCGCGTAATAGCGGCCCATCGCGCCCTGGAGTTCAGGAAACTCATAGACCATTTCCGACACCAGATCGGCCTTTGACAGGCGCGCCGCGCGTTCAGCCAGATCGGGATCTGCACCCACCGCCGGTGCCAGTTCGCGCGCCAGTGCGGCGACGCGTTCAACCTTGTCAGCCACCGATCCCAGCTTTTCGTGGAAGGTGACCTTGGAGAGTTCTGCCGCCATGTCGGAGAGCGGTTTCTTGCGATCATTGTCCCAGAAAT
>CAXBKM010000380.1:0-2248 GCA_963976265.1 uncultured Maricaulaceae bacterium | reverse complement strand
GTCAGCTATGTCGCCGGCGTCCCGACGGTCTGGCTCGGCCTGCTGCAATATCTGCGCGACAACAATAAGCGCATCGACACAGTCGAGCGTGTTCTGATCGGGGGTTCGGCCCTGCCAGAAGCGCTCCTGCGCGCTTACGAAGGCGAATATGGCGTCGCGATGCAGCAAGGCTGGGGCATGACCGAGATGAGCCCGCTGGGAACGGTCAGCGCCCTGCTACCCAAACACCTCGACATGGATCCCGACGAGATTGTGAAAATCAAACTCAAACAGGGTCGGCTCGTCTACGGCGTCGAAATGCGGATCGTCGATGATGAAGGCAATGAATTGCCGTGGGACGGCGAATCCAGCGGCCATGTCCATGTCCGGGGGCCATGGATTTCCAGCGGCTATTTCCGGGGTGCGGGCGCCGAAAGCTTCACCGATGATGGCTGGTTCCAGACCGGCGATGTCGCCTATCTCGATAGCGATGGCTACATGACGATCACCGACCGTTCAAAAGATGTGATCAAAACCGGCGGCGAATGGGTCAGTTCGATTGATCTGGAAAACGCTGCGATGGGGCATCCCCATGTCGCCATGGCGGCGGTTATCGGGATGCATCATCCAAAATGGCAGGAACGTCCGCTGATGATCGTTCAACCCACGCCGGGCGTGGATACACCGGATGGCGAATCCATCCGTGAATATTTGGCTGATAAAGTGCCCAAACTCTGGATTCCTGATGATGTGGTCTTTGTCGACGAAATGCCGATTGGGGCGACCGGAAAAATCCTGAAAACCAAATTGCGCGACATCTTCAAGGATTATTCCTTCCCGGGCGTTGAAGAATAGAGGTTTACCGGTTCAATCCCTGTCTCCTTCCCCGCGCCGGGGAAGGAGATCCTCGCCGATATGGGACGCAGGACGCCACAATCCCGCTACCCGGCTCTTGATCGTTGACACGACCCATCGTAGCTTCATATCGAATTTCGATAAGGAGTGATCGTCATGGAAGCGTTAATTGTTGGCCCCCTGCTCTACTTCATCCCGTCGCTGATCGCGCTGTTGCGGGGGCATCACAACACGTTTGCCATTTTCCTGACCAATCTGATTTTTGGCTGGACCGTGATCGGTTGGTTCATCACGCTGATCTGGTCGGTCACCGCCAAACAGGATCGCGTCAGGACTGCTTAAGCTGGCCGTCAATCAGGCCTTAGTGATCGTCTGCCCGCGCAAGGATGTCCGCAAATCATGGCGCTTCTCATAAATGCGCCGCGCCGAAACTGCGTAAAAACCGGTCAACCATCCAGCATCAACGGTCAGATGATCGATGTGCCGACATCCCGCGCCGGGAAGCGGTTCGACGGTCAGGACATGGTCATGGCGCTTTGCGATACCGCCGTGTTCGCGACTGACCAGGCGGCGCTTTGCATCATCGCGCTCGATCACATCAATGTGCCAATCACCCAGGGGCAACCAGCCATGGAGATAAAGCTTCAGGTCGAAGCTTTGGCCTTCAATCGCCTCGCCGTCCGGCATGCCGACATATCGCGCCTGGCTCGACATCGCCTCGGCAAGCTCGTCAAAGCAAACGATGCGCGCGAAATGCGCGTCGGCATCCATCGCATAATCGCGCTTGATGACAAGCTCCACGGCCATTCAATCAGGCGATGAAGTCTGAAATATCGTCGAGTGATTTTTTGACCATGGCATGCTCGGGCACGGTCGCGTCCTGTCCCGGATAGCCTGCGACAACCAGCATGTAGGGCTTCTCGTCCTTGGGGCGCTCGCAGATTTCGCTCAAGAATCCCATCGGATTGGGCGTATGGGTGAGCGTTACAAGGCCAGCGCGATGCAGAGACGCCAGCAGAAACCCACAGGCAATGCCGACGCTTTCAGCAACATAATAATTCTTCTTGTTTTCGCCGACCGTGATACCGCCCCGGCGCTGCGCAAACACCGCAATCAACCAGGGCGCAGTTTCCAGATATGGTTTGTGATCATCCGTGCCGAGTGGCTCCAACGCATCGAGCCATTCCTGGCTCGCCTTGCCGTCATAGAAGGCTCGCTCCTCGGCCTCTGCGGCGGCGCGCAGTTTCTTGCGAATTTCGCCGGGCGCAATTGCGACAAAATGCCAGGGCTGGTGATTGGCCCCGGATGGCGCAGTCCCGGCTGCGCGGATCGCGTCTTCAATGATTTCGCGCGGAACAGAGCGGTCTGAAAAGTCGCGCACCGTACGGCGACGTTTCAGATCCTCGTAAAACGC
>CAXBKM010000379.1:0-2250 GCA_963976265.1 uncultured Maricaulaceae bacterium | reverse complement strand
GTCGCCAGTATAGGCAAAGCCGAGCTTTTCCAGAACCTTGCCCGAGGCCGGATTGTCGTCGAAATGCGCAGCTTCAAACACTGTGGCCGCCAGCGTTTGTCGTGCCCATGCCATCATGCCTCTCCCGGCTTCGGTCGCATAGCCATGACCCCAATAGGGTTTCCCGATCCAGTAACCGATCTCCCAATTCGCGCAGTCCGGTTTGCGTTTGAATACGCCGACCGACCCGACCAGATCTCCGTTCCGGTCGGTTATCGCGAAGGCGTAATTGGGCGCGGGTTTGGTATGCCAGCCTGCGCGAACCCCCAATATCCAGATTTCTGCGGCAATCACCGGATAGGGGCTCAGCGCGCCACCAATCATGAACGCAATGTCGCGATCTCCGGCCATACGGGCCACATCCGGAACGTCACCCAGTTCAAAAGGCCGGATGATCAGGCGGTCTGTTTCAAATCCGCAATGCATGGCCTGCCTCTCATACGAGCACAGGGGAAAACAAAACAGGGGAGGCGGCGACCCGTCTCCCCTGCGCATAATCTAAATGCTGACCTGATCGCCCCTGTTGAGGTGGACGGTCCGGCCTATGGCTTGGCGTCCTATTTGCTGTCGCCAACCGGCTGAATCGAGACGAAGCTCTTTCCACCTGATTTTGTGGCGAAGGCAACATGGCCTTCGATCAGCGCGAACAGTGTGTGGTCCTTGCCCATGCCGACATTGTCGCCGGGATTGAACTTGGTGCCGCGTTGACGAACGATGATATTGCCGGGAATAACGTGTTCCCCGCCGAACTTCTTGACGCCGAGGCGACGGCCTGCTGAATCGCGACCGTTACGGGATGAACCACCAGCTTTTTTATGGGCCATGGATTAGTCCTCCTTTTTGGCAGCGGCTTTTTTCGGCGCGGCCTTGGTTGTCGTCTTGGCCTTTGAAGCGGCAGCCTTTTTCGGCGCGGCTTTCTTGGCAGGCGCTTTTTTGGGTGCAGCGTCGTCAGACTTGGCTGCAGCCTTGGCTTTCGGCTTTGATCCGGGTGCGATGATCTCGCTGATCAGGACGCGGCTGAAATGCTGGCGGTGACCGGCCTTGCGGCGATAATTCTGGCGACGGCGCTTTTTGAAGATAACAATCTTCTTGGCGCGGCCATTATCAACCAACTCGCCCGTTACAGACGCGCCTTCAATCAGGGGCGCACCAAGAACTGGTTTGTCGCCGCCCAGCATGAGCACGTCGCCAAAGACGACATTATCGCCTGGCTCTGCGGTCAGTTTTTCAACGAGAATTTCGTCGCCGGCAGCGACCTTGTATTGCTTGCCGCCTGTCTTGATGACTGCGAACATATCGGAATTTCCTTTCATCAGTGACCTATCTGAAAGCCCAGATGGTCGCTCTTTTTCTTCGCCGCTTTTTTATCGGCGTTGTTATTGAACAAAACACGGCCTGTACCACCGGCACAGACCGCAAGCGCGCTGATATAAACGCACTACCAACAGAGTCAATCACCGCAAGCCACAGCGACCTGCGGTGATTAATCCCTGTTGGACGTATTAGCCGCCTACACCGCCAACACTCGGACCATTGTCCGGAGCCATCCGGCCCTGACCATCATTGATGATCTGGTCGGTATTCTCTTCAATCCGTGACCATTCTTCTTCGGTACGGCAAACGCGCTCGCGGAAACGGGTGCCGGTCTGGCGGATATATTCACAGCGAATGCGTTCGCCATTTTCGTTGACGCCTGACACGGTGCGTTGTTCAGCGGCGCGATCTCGCGCAACCGTGTCACCTGACGTTGTGGAGCAGGCACCCAGTGCCAAAACGCCAACGAGTAAAAGATACTTCATGTTCAACCCCTGATTTCGTGTGTTTTACAGATATCGTACAAATCCCGGCGCGGAAGATAGAGGCTTTGTCGATCATTTCCAGAAGATTGTGGAGTCTCACGCAGATGTGTTGACCTGCGCGGCGGGAGTTGATCGTGAGGACCGGCTTGGCTAGGTTCCGCGCCCATTGCGGAGAGGTGCCAGAGTGGTCGAATGGGGCGGTCTCGAAAACCGTTGAGCGCGCGAGCGTTCCGAGGGTTCGAATCCCTCTCTCTCCGCCACTCATTCCGGTCTCATCAGCAGAGATTTTCCCGGAACCGAATTACCCGCGAATTTCCGCGGGTTAGCGCATTGCTGGGTCTTCTCAGAGGAAACTCGGCGTTAGTGGGTTGGCCGATAATTTCGGCCTATGAGCAAGAACCCATTTCGCTAT
>CAXBKM010000378.1:0-2261 GCA_963976265.1 uncultured Maricaulaceae bacterium | reverse complement strand
CCTGATTGATCAGCTTGCGAAGGCGGTGTTCGGGCGTATCGAGATGATGGGCCAGATGCCCAACCGTCAAACCGGTCTCTTTATAACCACCGCTTTGCATGAAGCTTTCGAGGCGCGCCAGCAGGGCGCTATCGGCTGGATCAATGCGCGCCGCAACGTCCTCGATATCATGCCTGTGCGGTGTTTCGGTCGCATCGACGAACATGTCATCGCGCGCTTGCAATGCCCACACGGAAAATCCGAAAGACAGGAATAGTAACAGGCCCGACGAGGCCGGGCGAAGGATCGCATCGGCGCTGCTCGCGAGTGGCAAATGTTCGATGAGCATCAGGGCAACCGACGACAATCCAACCGAGGCCGCAACGATAATGCGAAACCGTCGGCGGGCATCAATCAGATCATCGGGCCAACGCCGCAGGGCAATGGAAACACCATGCAGGATGAGCAATGTACTGAGCGCCTGTTTGGCAATATGGACAAAAGCGCGGACGGCTTCATCGCTCACGACAGCCGGTATTGCGACCAGAATGGCGAGCGGAATAACGGGATAGAAGAAGCGCAGGCGCCAGCGAAATTCGTCGCAAAACAGCGCAAGCGCCAGCGAAATTCGTCGCAAAACAGCGCAAGCGCGAACCACCAGAAGAAAACCGCATCAAACCAGGACAGGGGGACGATGACGAGATGCCAGGGTGCCAGCATCGCGACCAGAACCGGGGCTGTGCAGATAATGTAGGCTGCAGCGCCCAGCGCAAATAGAGACCCAAAACGGCCCGCCAGAGATTGCCGCGCACCGGCCAGCAAAACGGCACAGGTCAGCAAGCACAACACGGCTGCCGAGGACCGTGTGACGATATCGAAAAGGTCGAGCTCTGACATGGAATCCATTATGCGCCGTCAAAGAAAATCCCGCCAGCCCTGTTTGATCAAACGGGACTGGCGGGCAGGTTGATCAGTCGCGCAAAGCGACATGCACCACGTTTGCCGCTGAGTCTGGGGAGACCGAAAGGCTCGCGTGGAATTGGGTAAGGCGCGGTTCGCCTATGGCGGTGATGGTGCGTTCGACCGTATCGGCGACACATATGCGGATGGAGAGTGTCGGCATCATTCCGTTCTGGTTTTCAGCTTCGCAGACATCTGTGGCGACATCGACGACCCGCTCATAAAGCGCGGTGCGGCCGGCTTCGGTTTGAAGCTCGGCACGATCAAAAGTGAGTGGGGCTTCGGCGGCGGATCCATCAAATGGACCGGAGACAAGCAGGAGTGCGGGAAGGAGTACAGTAAACATGTGTGACCTCGTTTTGTTGCGCAGCGCGGTGGCTGCGATGAGATCGATATGAACGGGGCGGCGAACCTGTGCGCGGCGATTTTGAAAATCACGCGATGTTTTTCAAAAACGCGTGGGGTTTTTCAAAATTGAGCAGTCGAATACGGGCGCGTGCGGGCCTGACTTATGTTCGGCGGACCACTATTGTCCCGAGATCAAAAAAAGGGTCCGTCATGACAATAGCCAAGAACACGATTTTCCTTTGGTACGACAAAGAGGCCGAAGCGGCCGCGAAATTTTATGCAGAAATCTTTCCCGACAGCGCCGTTCAGGCGGTTCGTCATGCACCCGCCGATTTTCCGTCCGGCAAGGCGGGTGATGTTTTGACGGTCGAGTTTTCGGTTTTCGGGATCCCCTGTATCGGCATGAATGGCGGTCCGGGTATACAACACAATGAGGCCTTTTCATTTCAGATCGCTACCGATGATCAAGACGAAACCGATCGGTACTGGAATGCCATCGTCGACAATGGCGGTCAGGCCGTTGCCTGCGGTTGGTGCAAGGATAAATGGGGTATTTCCTGGCAGATCACACCGCGAACCTTGACGGAAGCCATGGCCGTTGGCGGTGATGAAGCACGGCGGGCTTTTGAAGCCATGATGACCATGGCAAAGATTGATGTTGCGGCAATAGACCTGGCCAGACGCGGCTAAGATCGGGTCATCTTTCATCAGCCCAAGAAAAAGGGGCGCCGGAAATCCAGCGCCCCTGATTCATTGCATGGACCGTGCTGGCTATTCGGTGCCCTCTGGAACCGGGAAGCCACGGTCGCGCATCAGCGGTGCAATCGTCGCATCACGTCCGCGGAAGGCGCGATAGGCATCTGCCGGATCGACCGAATTGCGCGGTGCAAAGAGATGCTCGACGAGGCGGCCAGCAACCTCTTCGTCATAAAACCCGCCCGGTGCTTCGGCGAAGGCCTCTGCGGCGTCCGATG
>CAXBKM010000377.1:0-2262 GCA_963976265.1 uncultured Maricaulaceae bacterium | reverse complement strand
TGTATGAAGTGCTCGCCAAACACATGAAGCTCAAGGGTTCTGCCGCGCAAAAGCGCGCGCTGGACTGGCTCGAGCGTGTTCGTATTCCAGAGGCCAAACGCCGCCTGAGGCAATTCCCGCATGAATTATCTGGCGGCATGCGTCAGCGCGTCATGATCGCCATGTCGATGCTGTGTGATCCCGATCTGCTGATCGCCGATGAACCAACCACGGCACTGGACGTGACGGTGCAGGCGCAAGTGCTCGACATCATGGACGATCTGAAACGCGAAACCGGGGCGGCGATTGCCTTGATTACCCATGATATGGGCGTGGTTGCGCGCATGGCGGACCGTGTCGAGGTGATGAAAGGCGGTGTCTATGTCGAAGGCGGCACGGCCGAACAGATTTTCTCGGCGCCGGCTGACCCCTATACGCGCATGCTGCTGGATGCCATGCCGCGGATCGACCAGCCGGACAAGGCCGGTCATGAAGCCCTGCCAGGCTTTGACCATTCTGATGGTGCGGCACCGGTCCTGACGGCCAATGATGTCCGCGTGCATTTCCCGGTCACCGTTTCGGGTGGGTTATTCCCAAAGACAAAACCGCTGAAAGCCGTAGATGGCATCAGTTTCGATTTGCATTCCGGAGAAACGCTGGGTGTTGTTGGCGAATCCGGTTGCGGAAAATCGACGCTGGCTCGCGCCATTTTGCGACTGGTCCCGACCCAGGGCGAAGTCGCCTGGCTGGGCAGCAATCTCGTCGACATGAAAAAGAAGGAATTGCGCGACGTTCGCAAGGATTTGCAGATTGTTTTCCAGGACCCGCTGGCTTCGCTCAATCCACGAATGACCATCGGAGCCTCGATCGCGGAGCCGCTCGTTACGCACAGACCCAAAATGAAGCATGGCGATCGTCAGAATGCGGTCCGTCAAATGATGCGCAAAGTTGGGCTCGATACCAATATGATCAACCGTTATCCGCATGAATTGTCCGGCGGGCAAAACCAGCGGGTCGGTATCGCCAGAGCCATGATTCTGGGACCGAAACTGGTCATTTGCGACGAAGCGGTTTCGGCGCTTGATGTTTCGATCCAGGCGCAAATCATTGACCTTCTGATCTCCCTGCAAAAGGAGATGGGGCTGTCGATGATCTTCATCTCGCACGACCTCTCGGTTGTCCGTGAGGTGTCCCACCGGGTGATGGTTTTGTATCTGGGACGTGTGGTGGAAACCGCCGACCGGTCACAAATCTACGAGGATGCCCGCCACCCCTATACACAGGCGCTCATCTCCGCCGTGCCTATTCCCGATCCCGTTATTGAGCGGGCCCGCGAGCGCGTCCAGCTTGACGGTGATCTGCCATCACCGATGGATCCGCGCGCGCAGCTTCGCTTCATGAAGTCCAAGCTCGATGACAGGCCGAACGCCGAGCAATATCGGCCGCAATTGCTTGAAGTGGCGCCCGGACACTGGGTTGCCGAGCATGATCCGGCTGAAGAAGTCCTGGTGACAAGCTAGTCATTTTTGGACGCTGCGCCGCACCGGACTAACTCTATTTTTATCAATCGCTTTGACCCATTGGCTCGCCTATCGACAAGGATCTGACCATGACTCATTCGTTTCTACTGTCGCGCACAGCGCTGATTGCCCTGCTGGGTTTTTCACTTGTCGCGTGCGGCGCACCCGATAGCTCCGAAATATCCGATACAGATGTGGCCGAGGCTGCGGTGGTCGATGCTGACTTCGTTCATGAGACCAGCGATCTGCCGGTCGATCCATCGGTTCGCTATGGCCGTCTCGACAATGGAATGCGTTATGCGATCCGCCATAATGAGACGCCGCCCAATACGGCGGCGATCCGAATGGTTTTCGATGTCGGTTCGCTGGCCGAAGCTGAGGACCAGCGCGGTCTGGCCCACTTCATTGAGCATATGGCATTTAACGGAACAACCTCTGTGCCAGAAGGCGAAATGGTCCCGCTTCTCGAGCGCTATGGTCTGGCTTTTGGCGCCGATACCAATGCCTTCACCGGCTATGAGACGGTCGGCTACCAGCTTGATCTGCCCGATGCCGGAGACGAGGCTGTAGAGACCGCGCTCTTCCTGATGCGCCAGACCGCCAGCGAAATCCTGTTCGATCCCGAGGCGATCGACCGCGAGCGTGGCGTGGTGCTGTCAGAGGAACGCGTCCGCAACACACCGATCCGTCGCTGGAACAATGCGCTTTGGCGCTTCCGGCTGCCGGACACCCTGATCCCGGATCGTGACGCCATCGGCACGAC